>CBDTWQ010000008.1:0-19346 GCA_965364115.1 uncultured Gammaproteobacteria bacterium
TTTATCTAATTTCAGCGATTGGCTCAGAACACAAAGACTTAGATTGGATGGAAAAAAATGCTGACGGCTTCGAGGTGACTATCCGTAACCTCAGCGATGAAATTTCATCGATGCTGCTGACCGGCCCCAAGTCTCGAGAGATTTTGCAACAAATGACCGAAGAAGACTTGTCCAACACAACCTTTCCATGGCTGCGGGTGCGAGAAGTCAAGCTAGACAGCGCAATAGTTCGAGTCATTCGCGTTTCTTATGCGGGTGAACTCGGTTACGAATTACATATGCCGTCTTACCAACTGCTGTCGATCTACGATTCAATTTGGCGAATTGGTGAGCCCTTAGGCCTAGGTAACTTTGGTGCCTATGCCTTCAATTCAATGCGCATGGAGAAGATGTATCGCGCTTACGGAAATGAGTTTACCGAAGAGATCAGCGGGCTAGAAGCCGGTATGGGACGCTTTATCGATACGCAGCGAGATTTCATAGGCTGCGAAAATCTGAAACAAAGGAAAGATGATGGTTACCAGATCGAACTCGCCTATTTGGTTTTCGATGATGCGATTGCTTGCGAATGTTTTGGCAATGAGGCCGTTTATTATAATGGAGAGCTAATTGGCTTAACCACCGGTGGCGCTTACGGGCATCGAATTGGCAAGAGCACCGCGTTTGCCTATCTAAAACCCGCAGTGATTGAAGCGGGGCTAGAGCTGACGATTGATACGGCGCTCGGCAGTCGAAAGGCACATATTGAAATGGATGCGGCATATGATCCGAGCAACCAATTGCTGCGCCAGTAGTGTTCGGTTTAAGATATCGGAACGCAAATAATTGAACTTAGAGGTTTGAATGCATACCGTTAATTTTACTCGCATGGAAGACGGCACTCGGGAAGAGTATGAGTTTCTCGACCGCCAAGAAGATGACTTAAAGGCGGGTTTGGTAGATCGCATACTGAACGCATTGCGCGATCTTGATAACGGTCTTTCGGGTTATCGAATCAGCCGCCTAGAACACTGTTTGCAGGGCGCTACCCGAGCTTTTGAAGCAGGTGAGTCGGAAGAATTCATGGTCTCGGTGTTGCTGCATGACACGGGTGATGGTTTGGCCCCCTATTCGCACAGCGAAATGGCGGCGGCGGTGCTTCGACCTTTTGTGTCAGAGAAGCTTTATTGGATCGTCAAGCATCACGGCGTGTTTCAAATGTTCTACTACGCGCATCACAGCGGCGGCGATCGCAACGCTCGAGAGCGCTACCAGCAGAGCCCTTGGTATCAAGATGCGATCGATTTTTGTCATCACTATGACCAGAACTGTTTTGATCCTGAGTATCAATCAAAACCACTAAGTTTCTTTGAGCCCATTCTGCGTCGTGTAATGGATAAGCCCCTTTTCGACGATATTGAACAGCAAGCTCGTTATGGGCAGACTGCTTAAATCACGCCGTATGCGCTTAACTAAAGCCTCTCCGGCATAATTGCCGTCAACCGCCTGTACTCGTTTAGGAACCCATATTATGGCCATTATTCCAGTGACGATAAGCCACATTGGCAATCCAGCTGCCACCCCTGGTTCAGCCTATCCGGCCGATTTGCTCGAAATTGCGAGTCTCGAAAAAGCGGCTGAGGTTTTCTCGGAAATTTCGGCATGGCCAGGTTATAGCGCAACCCCGTTGCATCGACTTGACTCGCTCGCGAGCACACTCGGAATTGACAAAATTTGGTACAAAGATGAATCGCAGCGGTTTCATCTTAAAAGCTTTAAAGCGCTCGGCGGCGCCTACGCAGTGGCTAAACAATTACAACAGCAAATCTTAGTGCAAAACGGTGTTGTCGCTGACATCGATGACCTGCTATCAGGCGCTTACAGCGAGACGGTCAAACAGGTTGTGATCTCTTGTGCCACCGACGGCAATCATGGTCGCTCGGTCGCCTGGGGCTGCCAAATGTTTGGCTGTGAATGCGTTATTTATATTCACCGAGACGTCACCGCCGGGCGTGAACAAGCGATGCAAGAACTAGGCGCCAAGGTCTTGCGGATCGACGGCAACTACGATGATTCGGTTAAACAGGCCGATCAAGATGCGAAAAAGTACAGTCGAGTCATCGTCTCTGACACAAGCTACCCCGGTTACGACGAAATACCGCGTGATGTGGCACTCGGCTACACCGTGATGCTGGCCGAGGCGGTTCAACAAATGCAGCCGTTAAAGCCAACCCATGTATTTATTCAAGCCGGCGTTGGTGGCTTAGCCGCTTCGGTCTGCGCCTACTTTTGGGAACTTTGGAGTCTTGAGCGCCCGCGCTTCATTGTAGTTGAACCCGAGCAAGCCAATTGTCTACAACAATCAGCGCAAGCCGGTCAGCCAGTTGTCGTTCAGGGTGACCTTGAAACCCTGATGGCCGGGCTTTCCTGCGGCGAAGTATCAATGTTAGCTTGGCAAGTGTTAAACCACGGGGCGGATGATTTCATCACCATAAGCGAGGATGCAGTTGCGCCCTGTATGCGCTTGTTGGCCAAAGGGACACCCACCGTTGATGGAATCGATGGGACACCCACCATCGAAGCGGGTGAATCTGCGGTTGCGGGTCTCGCCGCTTTGATCGGAGTTATTGATGACTCTGATTTTGCCGACAAACTGGAGCTTAACGCCGACAGCTGCGTTTTTGTGATTGGCACCGAGGGCGCGACAGACCCAGATCTTTACCGTGAACTCATTCAGGAACCCGCCGCATGAACTTACCCGAACGCGGATTTTCTGAAACCGAGTTTGAAGCGCGCACTGCGCTCACGCAGCGCTGGATGCATGCAGAGAAACTCGATGCTTTGCTTCTGACGACCGAGCCGATGGTGCGTTACTTCAGCGGCTTTCTGTCTCAATTTTGGGCCAGCCCTACCCGACCATGGTTTCTCATCGTGCCGTCTCAAGGTAAGCCAATCGCGGTGATTCCAAGCATCGGGGTTGCGGGCATGAGGTCAAGCTGGATTGACGACATTCATTGCTGGTCGTCACCACATCCGGACGACGATGGCGTCTCTCTGCTCGCCTCAACGCTCAATCAACTGACCCATCGTCATCAGAGAATTGGGGTGCCGCTCGGTGTCGAAAGCCACCTGCGAATGCCCGCCCAAGACTTTCAGCGATTGCGCGATAAACTAGATGGCATTGAATTTACCGATTGTGCGCTGTCTCTACTACAACAATGCAGCCTCAAATCAGCGGCGGAAGTCGAAAAAATCAGCGCGATCTGCGAACTAGCATCCGACAGCTTCGAAGCGCTGCCGAGTTTCGCTGTCTGCGGCGATAACGAGCGAGAAATTGTTCGCGCGATGCGCATCGATTTACTCAAGCGCGGTGTCGACCACACCCCTTTTATCGTCTCGGCCTCGGGACCTGACGGCTATGGTGACATCATCATGGGACCGAGCGACCGATCAGTGGTCGGCGGTGACATCTTAATTATCGACACCGGCAGTGTGTTTGACGGTTACTTTTGTGACTTCGATCGTAATTTCGCCTTTGGTCAAGCTTCCGATCAGGCGAAAAGCGTTTATCAAACACTTTTCCGCAGCACTGAAGCTGGCTTTGCAGTCGCCCACCCGGGTGCGAAAACCGCAGACGTCTGGCAAGCCATGTGGTCGGTGCTCGAAGACGGTGGCGCCAAAGGCAATAGTATCGGCAGAATGGGGCACGGACTCGGCGCTCAGCTCACTGAGTGGCCTTCATTTTCAAAGCAGGATCGCAACCAACTTGAAGCAGGCATGGTAATGACCTTAGAACCGGGAATGATTTATGGCGACGGCAAGCTAATGGTGCACGAAGAGAATATTCTAATTACTGAGGACGGCGCGCAAATGTTAAGCCGGCGCGCCAGCGAAGAATTGCCGGTAATAACGCCTTGAAACCAATCGATCTGTTGCAACAACTTGCTGAGCTAAGCCGAGGCCGCGCCTATTGGCTCGCGCTGGTGGTGTTGGGCCTAATTCTCGAAGCAACAGCACTCTATTACCAGTATTACCTCAATGAATGGCCCTGCGTATTTTGTATTCATATCCGGATCTGGATATTCGCGTTGATTTTAATCGGTTTAATAGCGCTGAGCTTTCATTCAAATTCGATCGTTATTCGTTCGATGCACGGATTGACTTTACTCACCCTGAGCGGTCTTACGGAACGCAATTGGCAGGTTTTAGCGGTGGAACGCGGTTGGGTTTTTGGTGATTGCACCATGGATTTGGGCATGCCTAACTGGTTTGCACTCGATCAGTGGTTTCCCGCAATTTTTGAAGTAAAAACCTCCTGTGGCTACACCCCGTTGATTGCATTCAACATTAGCATGGCAGAAGTTCTGCTTGTAGTTTCGGTTCTGCTATTGATAATAGCGTTAGCACTGTCAATCGGAAATTGGTTTGTTCGAGACTAACTTAGCTTGAAACAACAAACGCTGTCTTTTCGATTATGGATTACTCACTAAGGAAATCGAGGCTTAGGCCGAAGATCTTCTAAATATAAAAAAACGCGAGCAACACTGATATGACAAGAACACTCGGCGGCGCCTTCTTAAGCAATTTCCTAGGCCATTCGGCAAGCTGGTACAAACTTCTAATAATCGTGTTTTTGATAATCAACCCGATCATGTTTGCAATCAATCCGTTTGTTGCCGGTTGGATACTTATTCTTGAATTCATATTCACCCTAGCGATGGCGCTAAAATGCTATCCGCTGCAACCGGGTGGGTTACTAGCGCTTGAGGCTGTAGTCATCGGCATGACAAGCCCCAAAGCCGTGTATTTGGAAACCGTCGCCAATTTCGAAGTGATCTTGTTACTGATGTTCATGGTCGCTGGCATCTACTTCATGCGCGAGCTGCTGCTATTCACTTTCACTAAAATTCTGATTTCGGTTAAGTCCAAAGCGTTGCTTTCATTCTTATTCAGCATCACCGCGGCGTTTCTAAGTGCGTTCCTTGATGCGCTGACGGTCACCGCCGTGTTGATTTCGGTGGCGGTTGGCTTCTACTCAGTTTATCACCGAGTTGCGTCAGGTAAGGGTATCGACGATTCCCATGATCACAGCGATGATATAAGCGTGCAAGACCAGCGCCGTCAGGAACTCGATCAGTTTCGTTCATTTCTTCGCAGCTTGATCATGCACGGCGCTGTCGGCACCGCGCTAGGTGGCGTTTGCACCCTGGTAGGCGAGCCACAGAACTTGTTGATCGCGGAGCGTGCCGGTTGGGAATTCATCGAGTTTTTCTTGCGTATGGCGCCGGTTACCATGCCGGTATTGGCCGCGGGTTTAACCGCCTGCGTGTTGCTGGAAAAATTGAAATGGTTCTCTTACGGGGCAGAGTTACCCGAATCGGTTGCACACATACTCGCTGAATTCAATTCCGAGCAAGAGAAAAAAAGAAATAAAAAAATGACCGCGGTATTAATTTCACAAGCCTTGATCGGCGTCGTTTTAATCTTGTCGCTGGCCTTTCACGTGGCTTCGGTCGGCCTGGTTGGCTTAATGGTTATCGTCTTGCTGACGTCCTTCAATGGCATCATCGAAGAGCATCAAATCGGCCATGCATTTGAAGAGGCGTTGCCGTTTACTGCTTTGCTAGTGGTTTTCTTTTCGGTCGTAGCGGTGATTCATGAACAACATTTGTTCAGCCCTGTAATCGACTTCGTGTTATCGATGGAACGTGATATGCAGCCGCTGATGTTCTTTATCGCGAACGGTGTGCTGTCGATGATTTCGGATAACGTCTTTGTTGCCACGGTCTACATTAACGAGGTCGCAACTGCATTCGAGCAAGGGGTGATCGACCGAGAACAATTCGACGTTCTCGCAATTGCGATTAACACCGGCACCAATTTGCCAAGTGTCGCCACTCCCAATGGTCAGGCCGCCTTCTTGTTTCTGTTAACTTCAGCGTTAGCGCCACTGATTCGTTTGTCTTACATGAAAATGATGTGGATGGCCCTGCCCTATACGATCGTTTTGAGCAGCGTTGGAATGCTGGCTATTTGGATTAATTTTTAACCCAGTCGGCTGTGATTTAATTGCAACCATTGCAATCCAATAATGGTTGCAGAAGACTTAATCCGACCTTCTGACAGCCATTCAAACGCTTGCTTTGACTTGACCACCATGACCTTAATGTCTTCGTGCTCATCGGCCAGGCCATGGAATCCACCCACCCCTTCCGCGTCGACGATGCCGCAATAAAGCGTGCAACGTTCACTGGTGCCACCGGGGCTCACATAATATTGGCTTATCAGTTCTAGTCGTTGAATCTGGCAGCCCGCCTCTTCCTCGCTCTCGCGAATCGCCACCTGCTCGGTGTTTTCTCCAGGCTCCACCACGCCGGCGACTGACTCGATTAACCAGGGCCCCGCTTCGTCAGCAATTGCACCCGCACGAAACTGTTCGATTAAAACCACTTGATCCGAATGCGGGTCATAAGGCAAAACCGCAACCACCGTGCCTCTTTCGAAAATCTCGCGAGTGAAAATCGGGCTGAATCCGCCTTGATATAACTCATGTGAGAGGCTGAGTTCATCTAGCTTGAAATATTTTTCAAATAACGTGAGATGTTGATCCAGTTTCCAACGATATTTCATGATTTTAGGCCATCAACGCCGCAGCGCGCTGCAGATCAGATTCAGTGTCGATCCCAGGACCGGGTGTCGCCACAGCGATCTCGGCATGAATCGAATAGCCATGCGCGAGTGCTCTCAACTGTTCTAGTGACTCTGCTGTTTCCAGGGGATCGGAAGGTAACCGGCTGAAAGTTTCAATAAAGCCGACGCAATAGGCATAGATACCAATGTGGCCAAAATACTGCGATGAGGCGCCTTGCTGTGAATGGGGAATCACCGATCGACTGAAATAAAGCGCTCGCCCGCTTCGATCATGCACCAGTTTAACTTGATTGATATCGGCTGCCTGCTCGGCATCAATGATCTCGTATAGAGTTGCCATGTCCGATCCATGCTCTGCTAAATTAGCTGCCACTTGATCCATGTTTTGCGCCGGCATCAAGGGTTCGTCGCCCTGTAAATTGACCACGATTGAATCGTTCACCCAGCCGAATCGTTTACAGACTTCTAGGATACGGTCGGTTCCGCTGCGGTGCTGACTATCGGTGATGCAGGCTTTGCCACCGAAAGCTTCGACCGCAGTGGCAATTCGCTGATCGTCGGTGGCGACCACAATCTCAATAGCATTGCTGCTTGCTGCCGCTTGATAAACCCATTCGATCATCGATTTGCCATGAATCTGCCGCAGCGGTTTACCCGGCAGCCGCGACGAGGCATAACGCGCCGGAATGACGATCCTGAACTCACTGCTCATTTATTTGAACGCTTCCAGCTCTTCAGCACTGAGTTCTCGGGCCTCTTCGGGCAGCATCACCGGAATGCCATCACGAATGGGATAAGCCAGTCGAGATCCTCGTGAGATCAATTCCTGCTGCTTTTTATCATAAATCAACGGTCCTTTAGTAACCGGGTCAACCAGAATATCGAGCATGTGTTTATCCATGATGTTTGTTCTCCACTAAGGTCAAAATCTGCTGTCTCAGACTTGCATTAAACTCAATCAGCAATGGCACCACCCAGATGTCTTCTCGCGCTATATTTTTTAACTTAACCGCATCCTTGTGGGTTACTAAAATGGGTAACTGTGGACGCAAGTTCAAATCCTGCGGGCTGAACTCATGATGATCTGGAAACTCATGTTCGATCACATCGATGCCTACTTGTCTCAGGCTGGCGAAAAAGATTTCAGGGAAACCGATCCCCGCCACAGCATGCACTTGCTCGCCCTTCAGTTTATTAAGATGCCGGCGCTGATCCGGATTAGCCAGGTTCCACAGATCACCCAACGACTCCTCGATCTGGTCGCTGTCTCGATTGATCGTAATGTCGACCTTCTGCAAACGACTTTTCGACTCTCGCAAAGGACCTGCGGGCAGCATCAAACCGTTGCCAAAAGCCAATTGACGACAAACCGCTATCTCGATATCACGCCCAAGCGCATAGTGCTGCAGACCATCATCGGACAAAATCAAATCGACGTTTGGAAATTCTTGCAGAATTTGTTCGGCCGCCGCAACCCGGTTCGAACCGACCCCGATCGGGCAACGACAGATCTCGGACATCATGTTGGCTTCATCGCCAACTTCATTCTTAGTCGCCCCATCATGCAACAACTGAACCTTGTGCTCGTGCCCACTTTTATAACCACGAGTAATGATAGCCACCTGATAACCCTGTTCGTGGAGCAGCTGATAAAGCGCGATAACCACCGGTGTTTTACCGTTCCCGCCCAAGGTGATGTTGCCAACCACCAGCGTTGTCACCGGCAGTTTCCGAGTTTTCAGCAGGCCCAGTCGAAAACCAAGGCGTCTGATGCTGGCAATCAGTTGAAAGCTTAAAGAAAGCGGCGTCAGCATCAGTGACAGCGGGTTAATCGTCCAAAGCCACCAGCCCTGACGTCGCTGAGTTGATAGCTTGATCCAGTTTTGCATCAAAGTTTTTTTCAGCACGGTTGAACGAATGATTGGCGGACGTGCGTCACCCTCGACGTCTGGTTCAACCGACTCTCGAAACTGCATCGAATGCAACTTCGAATAGATCCCCGCTTCCGCCAGTAAATCTGCGTGATCGCCCTGCTCTACCAGCCTGCCCCGGTCCATTACCAAGATGTGATCCGCATGCTCGATGGTTGATAACCGATGGGCAATCACTAAGGTAGTTCGGTCTTCCATCAGCTTTTCCATCGCGCGCTGAATGTAGCGTTCAGATTCAGTATCGAGCGCCGAGGTAGCCTCATCGAGAATTAGAATAGGTGCGTTCTTTAATAACGCGCGCGCGATCGCAATACGTTGCCGCTGACCGCCGGACAACAAGACCCCCCGCTCACCCACTTCAGTGTCGAGTTGATCGGGCATCTCTTCGATAAACTCCCAGGCATGCGCCTGTTTGGCTGCCGCGATGATTTCGGATTCGGTCACCATATGCGATATACCGTAGGCAATGTTATTACGAATACTATCGTTAAACAGACGAACATCCTGACCTACGTACGATATCTGACGGCGCAGATCGGCTATTTGATAGGCATCTAGTCGCTCGCCATCGAGTAGAATATCGCCGCTGTCATACTCATATAAACGAGGTAGCAAGTTCACTAAGCTCGACTTCCCACTACCCGATCGACCAACAATAGCAATCGTCTGATTGGGCTGGGCCTCAAAGCTAACCTGATCGAGCACTCGTTGATCACTGCGTCGATAGCGAAGCACTACATTATTAAAACTAAGACTACCCTTGGCACGTTGCAACGGCAGCCGACCCTGATCTTGCTCGCTGTCTCGGGCAGTGAACTCGAAGATACTCTCGCCCGCAGCGATGCCTTTCTGAATGCTCGCGTTAATCGAAGAAAGCACCCGCATCGGCGCCAACAGCATGGTCATAGCAAAGATGAAAGAGACGAAATCACCAGTCGAAATAATCTCGCGCATCGACTCTGAAGTCGCGAACGCAACGATCACCGCAAACGCAATCGCCACTACTAGCTGAATTAGCGGCGTGCTAATCGCTTGTGCCACCGACATTTTCAAATGTTGTTGTAAATTAACCTTATTAATCTTGCTGAATTTTTCTCTCTCGAAATCATTCCCACCGAAAATTTTAACGATACGATTGGCGTCTATCACTTCCTGCGCCACCTGGGTCACCCCACCCATCGACTGTTGAATGCTTTTACTAATGACTCGGAATCGCCCCGAAATTTTGACCACGATCAAAAACACCACCGGGCCCGCCACTAGAAAAATCGCGGTCAGCTGCCAGTTCAACCAAAACATATAACTCAGCAACACAACGATCCGCAGGCTGTCTTGAATAAACACGGTTAGTGATGAAGAAACCGAGGTGGAAACCTGTTCCACATCATAAGAAAACTTGGTAACGATCGCCGAGGTTGGGGATTGATCATACTCATCGCTGGTTAAGGTGAGCAGTTTTTCAAACATCATTTGTCTTAGCGTGTTGATCACATTTCGACCAATATAATTCATGCAATAACTGCGTAGAAAAACAGCGACCATTCGAACCAAAAATATCAACACGATCGCCACCGGAATCATCTTAATGATGAAGGGATCTCGGTCGATGAAACCGTCATCGAGCATTGGCTTCATGATGTAGGCGAAGGCGGCATCTGAAATCGCAAAAATCACCATACCGGTGACCGCTAGGGCAAAGTAGCCTTTATGCTCAAAGGCCATCGACAGTAATGCGCGATAGGCCTGGACGCCACTTAAATTGCCTTCGATTGGTTTCATTTAATCCGCTTAACTAAATATGTGTCGCGCATTATCTGATCGCTTGAGTGGTCGCAATCGAGACTTGCGGCAAATCAAGTTGGCTGACCACGTCCATCGCGGTGACCAGAGCCTGGACAGGTGAAGCCCCATCAGACTGAATTAAAATTGGCCGTTTTTCACCGTCTAAGATTCGTTCCAACGATGCTTTCAAAGTCGCGGCATCGTTGTTCGATAACTCAAGAGAATTAAGGAAATAGCGCCCTTCGGCGTTGATAATCAGGTCGAGCTTTTTAGATGGTTTTTCAGTCTCGCCCTCGCTAGCTTCCGGCAGCTGTATTTTAAGTTGCGAGGTAGTATCGAAAGTGGTCGAAACCATGAAAAAAATCAGCAACAAAAAAACCACATCAATCAACGGCGTCAAGTTGATCGTGGCTTCTTCGGTTTGGTTGTGGCTAGCGAAATTCATCTCAGTTCAAGTGCGCTCGTTCGCCATGCAGGTGCTCGACTAATTTCATCGCTTCCTGCTCCATAGCAATAACCAGTTCATCTATTTTTCGCTTCAAATAGCGATGGAAAATCAGACTCGGAATCGCAACCGTTAGGCCGGAGGCAGTTGTAATCAACGCTTCCGAGATACCGCCAGCCAATTGCGCTGGGTCGCCAATGCCGACAACCGTGATCGCGGTGAAGACTTTGATCATGCCAATCACCGTGCCGAGCAAACCGAGCAACGGTGTAATCGTTGAAATGGTGCCAAGCGCATTCATGAAACGTTCCATCTCATGCGCCACATGGCGGCCGGTTTCTTCGATGCTCTCTCTAATCATCTCACGAGACAAATGACGATTGATCAAACCTGCCGCCAACACCCGGCCCAACGGAGATCCGTTCTCAATTTGACCGATATGTTCGTCATTCAACGAATTCGAATTTAGCAGGGTCCAAATACCCATCAGCAATTTCTCGGGAATCACATTTTTGTGACGCAACGTCCACAGTCTCTCGATTATAATTGCGGCCGCAATGACCGAACACAACAGAATCGGAACCATCAGCCAACCGCCAGCTTGAACCAGTTCAAACACGCTTGAAACCTCTTAATAAATGCCGCACATCATACTGTGATGAGCCACGATTTACCATTGCCTCCATATGCGCTGAGTTGATCGGCGGATTCGGCTCAAAGTCAGTCCTCCATGCGTGCTGATGAGGCGCACGGCACCGTCCATATCGGTTTGAGTTTGTTCAACTCCCAGTGCCGCATAGCGCGCTTTAACCTCGTTGGCTGGAAACTTCCATCGATTGCCATGCGCCACCGTGAAGATGACATGCTGTGGCTTCACTTGATACAAGAATGGAAAACTCGAAGAAGTTTTACTACCATGATGAGGCGCTATTAGGACGTCGGCTTTTAGTCGCTCGCGCTGCAGTGCGACGAGTTTCAATTCCTGCTTAACTTCAATGTCACCCGGGATCAAAAGCCGATGATTTCCAGTTACCATCAATACGCAGGATCGACCATTAGTGCTAGGTTCCATTGAGTCATCCGGCTGGTTTAGAAATTCGAACTCAACCCCGTCCCAAACCCAGCTTTGGCCTCGATGACAAGATTGCACCGAATAGTCAAGTTGAAACCGTTGACGCAATAGCTGCGGTGTGCCTGAAATCAATCGAGTTGAGTGGTCTGTCATTAGAAACGATTGAAAACCGCCACTATGGTCTTGATCGACATGACTGACAATTAACAAGTCGGGAAGCTCACCCAACTCGCGCGCAATCAGCGGCACTAGGGCCCAATCCGCCACACTAAAACCTCGGTCATTACCCGGCCCAAAATCATAGACCAGACTATGATTGCGGGTGCGCAGTAAAATCGAGGTTCCCATACCAACATCGAGAACATCCGCTTGAAACCCCGCAAACGGTATTTGAGGCGGTTGCCAGCTGGCCAATATAGCGATCATCGGCAAAATCAGCCTTTTGAAATTTACACTCACGGGTAGCACCAGTAACAACAATGCCAGCAACAAAAGTCCGAGCAATGGTAAAGGAATCGCGACTCCACTAAGGGTCTTCAATGGCGATGACAACAGCCAATCGAGGAAGCTCAATAGTGCTTGTAACGAAAAATCAGCCGCTTTCAGCAACCATCCGACTGGGCATCCAAAAAAACTTAACAGACTCGCCAGCAAAACTAGCGGCAATACCACAAAAGTGACCAATGGAATGGCAACCAGATTGGCGAAAAAGCCGGCTGGTGCGATCTGTGAAAAAATCATCACCGTGATCGGCAATAACAACACACAATAGTGCATCTGCAACAGAGTGAGTTGCTGCCACCAACGCATACTGCTATGGAGCCGAAGTTGCGCTATAGCAATGATCAATAAGGCACTAATGCTGAGCCAAAACGATGCAGAACCAATCGAGCGCGGATCAACGATCAAGATCACGATGACGGCGAAAGAAATCGATTGCAGCAGATTAACCCGCGTCCGACACCAAAGCGTGATCAAGATTACCAGCAGCATGATCAGCGCGCGCACGGTTGGTAGACTGAAACCCGCCATTGCGGCATAGGCAAACGCGGAGATGCCAGCCGATATGGAACCAAACTCAATCCGGTTAAGCCGGCAGCCCTCGGCTACGAACCTCCAAAAGAAACCACCCAAAGCAAAAAAGGCCAAACTAACCACGCCGATATGTAAGCCAGAAATCGCCAGCAAGTGGGCAACACCACTATCTCGCAGCAACTGATTGGTTTTCCGATCGATATTAGCTCGATGCCCCAGACTCAATGCCTGAATTAGGCTAGCGAATTCGCAATCAACGCATTGCTGGTCAAGCGAACTGGCTAGTTCAGATCGCCAAGCATCCAGATTAAAAACAGCGTTTGCCAAGCGCTGATTGTAGGTCGACTTTCGGACGTATCCGCCGGCATCAATTCCTTTGACGAATTGCCAAGCTTCAAAATCAAAACCGCCTGGGTTGACGAAACCCCGTGTCTTTTTAAGTTTCACTTCAAACTGCCAGTGCTCCCCAGAAGTCGGTTTCTTATCGACTTGATACCAATTTAAGCGAATCAGACGAGGCAGCCGTTGGTGATAATTTTGAATTTTATGAGGTTCTAGATAAAAACGCTGATGAAATTGACCTTGCTCAGGAATCCCTATAATTTGGCCTTGCACCATGGTTATTTGTTGATCGAAATCTGAAGCTAATTGATGACTAAGATGATAGCTGTAAAACCCATTGCTCCAAAGATAGGCGACGGCCAGAATCGCCAGAGTGCGAAATCGAGGCAAAAGCCAGATTGGCAGAGTCAGCAGCGGCCAATAGGCCGACCAAAAAACGTCACTCAGCTGAGTTTGGTAAAAAGCCAGTATCGAGCCGAGCACAATGCATAATGCGAAATGGGGCATGCTTTCCTTGCTTCCCTGGTTGACTAATCTATGGGTCGATTAATCTGTGAGTTTATCGGTCCTTGATTTTCATCTTTGCAGAATCTTGAATATGTGCCGATAATACTATCAGTATGCCAAAAAAACTGATCAGAAAATTTCTGCCGCATCGCGACGTAATAGTGCAAAACCGCTGGATCAAACTCCTGGTGCCGCGGTTACGTGATCCGTCGCTGTGGCACATCAATCGCCGTTCCTGTTCGGGAGCAGTCGCGATGGGCGTTTTCTGCGCTTTTGTGCCCGTTCCATTTCAAATGGTTATCGCGGCCATGCTAGCGATTTGGTTGCGGCTAAACATTCTGATCGCGGTCCCTATGGTTTGGATCAGCAATCCTTTGACGATTCCGCCGCTGTTTTATTTTTGCTATCTGGTGGGCGCTCGTTTGCTCAACATTGAAGCCAGTGTGCTCCATTTCGAGCTTAGCTATGGTTGGCTTTCAGAGAGGTTAGCAGAGATCTGGCAGCCTTTTCTACTCGGCTGTTTTGTAGTTGGAGGGGTGCTCGCGTTGGTCTCGTTCTTGCTGGTTCGCACTTTGTGGCGAATGCATATCATTAGCTATGTCAAGGAACGTGCGCAGCGCATACATAACCGACGGCGCGCTCGACGCGAGGCTAAATAGAAACTTCTTAGGCCTTCGACAGTAAAACGCCGTCGTGCATTTGCCAGCGATGCTCCATCCGTGCGGCGATCGCCAAATCATGAGTAACCACCACTAAAGCAGTGTTCAAATTTTGATTCAGCTCTAACATCAGGTCGAGCATGTTGGTCGCATTTTTCTGGTCTAGGTTGCCGGTCGGCTCATCAGCCAACAAGCAATCGGGTTCCGTGACTAGCGCCCGTGCCAGAGCCACCCGCTGACGTTCTCCGCCCGACAACTCACCAGGCTTATGATCGAGTCGATGCTCTAACCCGACCCGCTGCAACCAGTTTTCAGCGCTAGCTCGCGCCTGTTCCATTTTCACCCGACGGATCAACAACGGCATCGCAATATTCTCAAGCGCGGTGAACTCAGGCAATAAATGGTGAAATTGATAAATGAAGCCGAGATGACGATTTCGCAACCGACCCAGCGCTGTCTCGCTCAGCGAGTTTAAACGCCGACCGCAAACACTTACCTCGCCACTGCTGATTCGATCGAGGCCACCGAGCAAGTGCATCAAGGTCGACTTACCGGCTCCTGATGTGCCCAGAATGGCATGGCTCTCGCCAGGATTGACCACAAAATCAACCCCTCTTAATACTTCAACCTCAAGCTTACCTTGACGGAAAACTTTGGCCACTGCGCTCGCTTCAATCACTGGGTCTAGGTTGCTACTCATAACTAAGCGCCTCTGCTGGGCGGGTTCTCGAAGCTCGCAACGCAGGATAAAGCGTTGCCAAGACTGAAACCGTAAAAGACAAAAGCGTAATTCTGACGATATCGGACTGCTTTATTTCTGACGGCAGGTCGGTGATTGGATAAACACCTCGAGGCAGGAATTGAGTTTGGAAAAACTGCTCGAGAGCCGGCACGATGACATCAATTTGCGCGGCAATTAAGACACCCGAAAACAGGCCTGCCAGCGTGCCGATCAGGCCGATTAGTGTTCCTTGCACCATGAAAACCCACATGATCGACAATGGCGACATACCCAAAGTGCGCAATATGGCGATATCCGACTGTTTATCGGTGACCACCATAACCAACGTCGAAACGATATTAAACGCAGCCACCGCAACAATCAGTGAGAGGATGATGAACATCACAGTCTTTTCGGTGCGCACCGCTTTGAAGTAGTTGCTGTGGCGCAAGGTCCAGTCTGACACCCAATGTTCGATGCCAATCGACTCCTTCAACTGGGCGCGGACTTGCGGCGCCATGTCGAGATCGTCAAGTTTTAGTCGAAGGCCACTGACACCGCCATCGAGGCGAAACAGTCGACTCGCATCTTGATAATGGATGATTGCGCTGCTGCGATCATATTCATAAACCCCAATTTCAAAGATTCCGACGACTTTAAACCGCCTTAGACGAGGCAGAAAACCGACGGGCGATGCATTGGCTTGAGGAGTGATCATGGTGACTCTATCGCCAGGCACCACGTCCAATGAATTGGCCAGGCCGGTGCCTAGAATAATTCCATACTCGCCGGCCACCAGATCGCTCAACTGGCCGAACTCCATATGCTGATGGATCGTCGAAACATCCGGCTCGAGGCCAGGATCGATTCCTCTTACCAAGGCACCACTGACCGAAGAACGATTCGACAGCATGGCTTCCGCTTCGGTATAAGGTGCGCCGCCGATCACCTGCGCATGCTTCATTGTGGTGTCGCGCAATTGTTGCCAATCTTGCAAGCTATCGCGGTAATTGGTCACCGTGATGTGCGAAACCATACCCAGAATTCGTCCGCGCAGCTCGTTTTCGAAGCCATTCATCACTGAGATAACGACAATCAACGCCATCACACCGAGTGCGATGCCCAACATCGAAATCAGGCTAATAAACGAGATAAAGTGGTTTCGTCTTTTGGCGCGGGTGTAGCGAAGGCCAATAAAAAGTTCGAGCGGTATTTTCATCCGCGCGATTAAACCATGAAAGAGGTTCACCCACCACCGCCGGCGCAATTGACCTCAACTTGTTGGATCACAATCGCGTGCTATAGTTATTAGCATTAACCGTGGTGAAGAGGCAACCGAATGCGAACAGGACTATTGATGCTGATTTTAAGCGTTGGTCTCTTGATGCAACCCGCCACATCGGGAGATACGGTGACCATTCCCGGACACTTTTCAACGTCTGAAAAGCAATTAATGCCGAGACGAGGAATCAACATGAATGCGGTTATAAACCGATTTGGCGAACCTCGGATACGGCGTGGCCCTGTGGGCGATCCGCCGATAAGCGAATGGGATTATGGTTCATTTCGAGTTTACTTCGAATATCAAATTGTGCTGCATACGGTCGATCTTAAAACTTTGGTCATACCTAGGTAATCGAATAACCGCGAGCATTAGTCGCCAAATCAGCGTCAGATTCTAAAATGTTCCCAAATATCTAACACTCCCCAGTCTGCATTCCAAAATTATTTTTGCGAAGTGTGACCCTCAGTCGTTACAGAAGTTACAAATCGGGTTATATTAGCGACATTCTTTAGATAAGAGCCAGTTGAAACTGGACAGACCCGGAGTTGGCATCAATGACTACCCTTAAACTTAGCAGTGCTTGCGCTGTTATTTTAACGCTCGCCGCGAGCTTTTCGGCACCCGCAGCAGTGGTGAATATCACCCCTCAAATCGATGCCATTGCGGTCAAACATGGTGACAAAAATGTCGTCGTGATGCGTAATCAAAATCAAAAAAACACGGTTAACCCAGCATTTGCCAAAACTTCTCGCAAGTGCCCTCCTTTTTGTATTCAACCGATGCAACTGGCTACGGGCGTCGAAACCATCGCCGAACTTGAACTGTTAGAATACTTGCAGCGTAAAACCGACGGCGATGATTCCATTTTGGTCATTGATTCCCGTGATCCGGCTTGGGTTGCCAAGGGCACCATTCCTGGCTCGATTAATATCCCTTGGAATCGGCTGAGTCCTGACAATGGTGCGGACCCGATTTCTATTGGTGGCATCCTGGTAGAGCACTTCAATGCGATGAATCTCGAAGGCCTCTGGGACTTCAGCAACGCTCGAACTTTGGTGATGTTTTGCAATGGAATGTGGTGCGGACAAACCCCTGACAATATCAAGAGCCTGCTCAGTTTCGGCTACCCAGCCGATCGCATTAAATGGTATCGAGGTGGCATGCAAAATTGGGAAAACCTCGGCCTGACCACCGCTAAACCTATTCAGGAGTAGCTTATTTCGGAGTAGTCTGCAAGGGCTGCAATGACAGAATTTTTCGATATTCCAGAGACCCTCGAGACCTCGTTTCGAGCCGGTCAACTTTACGGTAGCAGCCGCAGTCTGTTTCTCGCAGAGCAAATTGCCGGACATTCCGGGCTGACGGTTGTGGTCTGCTGCAATATGGCTGATGCTGAGCAGTGGGAACAAGAAATTCAGTTTTTCAGTGAGAAACCACCCAAGGTTTATCGCTTCCCTGATATTGAAACGCTGCCTTACGATCAGTTCTCACCGCACCAAGATATTATCTCTGAAAGAATACGCTGCCTCGCGTCGATCTCGACCGTAACCGAAGGTTTGTTAATTTTGCCGATTAGCACGCTGTTGCAGAAAGTATCGCCACCTGAATACGTGCAGCAACGATCTTTCAACCTTAAAATTGGCGATCGAATTGATCCGGTGCTACTACGTGAACGCTTGACTATTTACGGATATCGTTCGGTGGGCCAGGTTGAAGAGCATGGAGAGTTCAGTTCGCGGGGATCGATTCTTGATGTATTTCCGATGGGCAGCAGCGAACCTTTTCGATTTGACTTTTTCGATGACGAGATTGAAAGCATTCGGATATTCGATGCTGAAACTCAGCGATCAGTAAGAAAAATAGACCACGTCAGCTTGTTGCCAGCACAAGAATATCCGCTTGATAAAGACGGCATCAGTCTATTTCGTCGAAATTTCCGAGAGACCTTTGCGATTGACCCGAATACTTGTCCGGTTTATGTCGACATTTCAGAGGGAATGGCATCGCCAGGCGTCGAGTATTACCTGCCGCTGTTTTTTGACCGCCTAATGAGCCTTTTTGACTATCTGCCAGGTAACAGTCGATTTCTGATTGATGATGCCAGCGAGGTTCAGGCACTGACGTTTATCGAACAAGTTCAGCAGCGCTACGAGTCTCGCCGCTATAATCTTGAGTGGCCTTTGCTCGAACCCGCTCTTTTGTTTATTAATAGTGAGCAACTCAAGTCAGAGCTTGATAAGTTCAACACGATTACTTTTTCAACCTTTAAGCTAAATCCTGATCAACCCGCCGTGTACAACTGCGATTCTCAACCGGTTCCACCCCTCACCTTCAACAATGCGGTCGATGAGCCTGCGCGCGAACTAAAAAAATTCATTGCCAAACCGAGACTTGGCAAAGTTTTGTTTAGTGCTGAATCCGCCGGTCGACGCGAATTCTTACTCGAAATTCTGCAACACCAGCAACTGCGGCCCACCGCGGTGAACGGCTGGAAGAGCTTTCTAGAGAGCGATGAGAATCGCTACTTCATTACCGCCTCAGCACTACAAAACGGCATGACCCTCGAGCAGCAGGGCATCGCAGTGATCACCGAAAACCAGCTCTTTGGCGAACGCGCGGTGCAGAAACGACGCCGTAAATATCGAAAAACCCGAGATGCCGAATCCACCATTCAAAGCCTGGCCGACCTGCAGATAGGCGCCCCTGTGGTCCATGAAGACCACGGAATTGGCCGTTATCACGGGTTAAAAACACTGACTGTATCCGGTATTGCAACCGAATTCCTGTGCATTGAATATGCCAATCAAGACAAGTTATACGTGCCAGTTTCATCGCTGCATTTGATCAGCCGATACACCGGCGCCAATGATGAAAATGCACCGCTGCACCGTTTGGGCACCGACCACTGGCAACGCTCACGGAAAAAAGCGCAGCAGA
>CBDTWQ010000009.1:0-19240 GCA_965364115.1 uncultured Gammaproteobacteria bacterium
TATCGGCTTTCACCAGCACCGCGTTCATCACGCCATCGACATTAGCAATCAGTCGTTTCTCGGGGATCAGGGTCGGGTGCACCCGCAACTCAATCCCACTTTCAGTTCGACGGGCGATACCCAAGTGCTTAATCCGATAGCCTAACTGATTGGCATAAACCACATCTTCACTGGCGATTTCGCTGATCCCTTCGGTGTACACCGCATCAAAATTAAGGGGAATTCCAAAGGCAATTGAAGCCAAAATGCAAAGCTTGTGCGCGGCATCGATGCCTTCAACGTCAAAGGTCGGGTCGGTTTCTGCATAGCCTAGCGCCTGAGCCTCGGCCAGCACGTCATCAAAATCACGCCCCTTGTCACGCATCTCGGTTAGGATGAAATTGCCGGTGCCGTTGATGATTCCGGCCAACCATTCAATATGATTGGCGCTCAAACCCTCGCGAATTGATTTGATGATCGGGATGCCGCCAGCAACCGCCGCTTCAAATACCACGTTAACGCCTTTTTTTTGGGCCGCAGCAAAAATTTGGTTGCCATGCAACGCGATCAAGGCTTTGTTAGCAGTGACCACCTGCTTTCCATTGGCAATCGCGCGCATTACCAGTTCTAAAGCCAAGTCATCACCACCGATCAGTTCGATGACAATATCAACCTCTGGATTATCGACGACTTCGAATGGGTCTGCGGTCAGCGGAATGTTGCCGCTGCCCGCTGGCATGCCGGACGCGATAGAGCGCCGAGATGCTTGTATGATTTCTATTTTACGGCCTGCTCTGCGCGCAATTTCGAGCGCGTTGTTTTGCAGCACCATTGCTGTGCTGGCACCAACGGTACCAACGCCGAGCAAACCTAATTTAACCGGTTTCAATTTTAACTCCAGGAAATGTGAGGCTGAGGGAAAGCGGCTGCAAAGATAAGAAATGTGTCTTCAGCTGTCAACCAAGCAAAGCATTGATCACGGCGGTTGATTGAATTATTCTTTAGCCCATGCCACTCGCCGAAGACATCGCCACCAATCGCTATCGAATTTCCGCCTATAACGATGACAGCGTCACCATCAACGACACTATTTATTATCAAAGTTTAATACTCAGCGCCAACCAAATACACCACCCTTGGGCGCCACCCAGATTAGATCAGCTCGATGCAATCAGCTTAGCGCCAATTTTCGAGGCCAACCCGGAAGTCGTTCTATTGGGAACCGGATTACGACAATCGTTTCCTGACAGCAGAATTTTCGCCCTTTTCGGCGAAAAAGGCATAGGGCTTGAAGTAATGGACAATGGTGCGTTATGCCGCACCTTTAATATTCTGGTGGCCGAAGATCGTGCCGTAGTGGCCGCTATTCTTCTATGATGTTTTCGCGAGAGTAGCCAGAGTGCTCTAAAATTCGGCGCAGCTTTCGTAATGCATCCATCTGAATTTGTCGAACCCGCTCACGGGTGACGCCAAGCTCGACGCCAACCTCTTCGAGAGTACCGCGAGGATGGTTACGCAATCCGAACCGTCGCACTACCACATCGCGTTGTTTCTCATCGAGTTCATCCAACCAGTTATCAAGGTGCTTAATAACCGTTTCGTCCTGCAAAATAATCGAAGGATCGGTGTTGTTGTCGTCCGGAATAACATCCAACAGTGGCCGGTCACCTTCACCACCCATCGGAATATCAAATGACGACACGCGATCAGCCAATTTGAACATTTTCTCAACGTCCTTGACCGGCGTTTTCAGCAACTTGGCAACATCTTCAGCGGTTGCTTCCCTATTCAAGTCTTGGGTCAGTTTACGAGCCGCACGCAGGTAAGTGTTAAGCTCTTTAATCACGTGAATCGGCAAACGGATGGTGCGGGTCTGGTTCATCAAACCGCGTTCTATGGTTTGACGGATCCACCAAGTAGCATATGTTGAAAAGCGAAAGCCTCGCTCGGGATCAAATTTTTCGACCGCACGAATCAAACCTAAATTACCTTCTTCGATCAAGTCCAACAACGCCAGCCCACGATTCATATAGCGGCGCGCAATCTTGACCACTAGACGAAGATTACACTCGATCATCTTATCGCGTGCTTTAGTATCGCCTTTCAACGCCAGTCTTGAATAATAGACTTCTTCCTCTGCGGTCAGCAGCGGAGAAACTTCGATTTCTTTCAGATAGAGACGGGTTGGATCAGCGTCGGTTGAACGCCGCACTGCGGGTTTCCGACGTTCCACTGGCTTACGACGTTCGATGAATTTTTCAACATCAGTCATGTCATCATCGTTACCTTCGACGACAGTCGCACGCACCTCGGTATCATCCGACTCTGCATCGGCATTCGCTTCGGCATTCACAGCCTCGCGGTCTTCCAGCAGATTCTCGACTAAGTCTTCAGCCGGTATTTCAGTATCTTCGATGAGTGTCGTATCGTTCGACTTAGTCATCCGGGTTCCTTCATCGCTTGGGTAAGTATTTCAGTGGATCGACAGGCTTGCCATTTCGTCTTATTTGGAAATGCAGTTTTGCGATATCGTCTTTGCGCCCCATGTGGGCGACAACGCTACCGGCATTCACTGACATTCCTTCTCGTACCAGACTTTTTTGGCAATATGCGTAGGCGCTCAAAAAGGTATCACTGTGCTTGATTATGATGAGATTACCATAACCAGACAAACCATTGCCACTATATACCACTTTACCGTCGGCGACAGCCAGCACTGGTTGGCCAAGCTTACCGGAAATATCGACTCCACGCTGGTTCAAGTTCGTTGCAAGAAACTTATTTAACACTTTACCTTGGGTCGGCCAAAGCCATTTTTTGGGGTTTCGCAATCGTACGGTGGTCGAGGTCGAGGTGGCTTTGGTCTTGGTCGCGCTATTAGCCACCGCTGTTTCTGCCTTTTTCGGCGTGGCAGGATTAGGACTTTGCTGAACCACCGCAAAATCTGGTGGCTTCATCAAACGCAACTCCTGCCCCGGAAATATCGGCGCGTTTACGTCAATTTGATTCCATAGAGCGAGGCGCTTGTAATCGAGCCCATATCGCCAGGCAATCGAATAAAGCGTATCGGATTTTTCCACCACATAAAAACCCTGCGCTCGTGAGACCATGATCGGCGTAGTGACCGTAATACACGACGCTAACAAAAAGAGCGTCGCGACCAGCAACAGCCGTGTGTGATGCCGGCCCACTAGGCTAAACATAGTAAATCAACATGATCAAAATCAAGCCGACCACCGTTGCCCAGCCAACCGTTTCGATATGAGCCAACAACTTGCTTTCAACCGCAGGCCCAAACTTGGCCACACACCCGGCTAGCAAAAAGAAGCGCGCACCGCGACCAATCGCAGAGGCTAAAATAAAGGGCAAAATAGCTAAGTTCAACGCGCCCGCTGCAATCGTAAAAATTTTGTAGGGAATCGGCGAAAACCCCGCGATCAAAATTGCCCAGAACCCCCATTGTTGAAACCACACAATGACTCGGTCATAGGCGGCTTGGTAACCCCAGTCGACGAGATAAGGTTGCACTTGATCGAACAGGAAAACGCCGATCAAATATCCGACCAAACCACCCAGAACAGAAAACCCCAAGGTCAAACTGGCAAAATAAAAGGCCCGTGTAGGCTTGGCCATTGCCATTGGCATCAGCAATACGTCGGGGGGTGGAAACGGCAGAATGAACGATTCGAGGAAACTCAGCACCGAAAGAACAATCGGCGCGTTCTTGCGGCCGGAAAACTCCAGCAGTCGATCATAGCTGCGCCGAAAGATAGGCATCAGGCGAGACCAGGCAATAGTGGCACAAACACCACCTTTTCTAGTTCTTCGATCACTAGGCCGTCGACGCCTCGAGTAATTTTGGTCATCATTTGATCCTTCCCATTATCAAACGGCAAGATCATTGAGCCGTCGTTAGCCAATTGCTCGACCAGTGCCTGCGGCACCTCGGTGCAAGCGGCAGTCATGATTATTCGATCAAATCGATAGCTGCTGTTGGGCCAACCGCCCATCCCATCTGTATGCCGTAACTGAACATTATAAATCTCAAGGTCAGCCAGCCGCCGCTTCGCCTGCAAATGCAGTGCCTCGATCCTTTCCACACTATAGACCTGCGGAAAAATGCTCGCCAGCATCGCCGTTTGATAACCGCAGCCCGTGCCAACTTCCAGCACCGAATTACCGCCTCCATCTTGCAGCAACAACTGAGTCATGTGGGCGACAATGTAAGGTTGAGAAATCGTTTGGCCATAGCCAATTGGCAGAGCGGTGTCTTCGTAAGCGCGTTGGGCTAGCGCCTCGTCAACAAATAAATGACGCGGAATCTGGCGCATTTGGTTAAGCACTTGCTCGTTAACAATGCCCTGTTGCTGCAACCGCTGAACCATTCGGTTTCGAGTCCGCTGAGAGGTCATCCCAATGCCCTGCTGGGTCCGAGTCATAAGCACTCCAGCCAGTTTTGCAACGGCGCTAGCCCCTCATGTCGGGTCATATCGATCTGCAGCGGAGTAACCGAAGCCAGGTTATTCTCAATCGCATAGAAATCGGTTCCAGCGCCAGCATCCTGCGCTTCACCGGGCGGCCCTACCCAATATATCGGTCGGCCGTAAGGGTCATCTTGTTGTTTCATCGATTCAGCGCGATGGCGAAAACCGAGCCGAGTCGCCTGAACGGCGACCACCTTTTCAAGCGGAACATCAGGCACATTAAGATTAAGCAAAATTTCATCATTTAACGGTTCAGCAATCAGCTTTTCTACCACCGTTCGAGTTATTGCGGCAGCCGTTTCATAGTGAGTCGCGGGGTGTCCTGCGAGCGAAACGGCAACCGCTGGTAAGCCTAGAAAACGGCCTTCCATCGCAGCAGCAACAGTGCCCGAATAGAGCGTATCATCGCCTAAGTTCGGTCCGGCATTGATTCCAGAGACGACCATATCAGGCATTTCATCGAGCAAACCCGACAAGGCCAAGTGGACACAATCCGTGGGTGTCCCATCGACGTAGTAGACACCGTCGGTGCTTTGCAAAACCCGCAGGGGTTGCATTAGGGTCAGCGAATTACTCGCACAGCTTCGGTTACGATCGGGCGCGACCACCGTAATTTGGGCGATTTCTGACAGTGCCTGAGCCAACGAGTTGATCCCGGGGGCCAGGTAACCATCGTCATTAGTGATGAGAATATGCATCGGCCCCGAATTCTATATGATTTGAATCCTGGCTAAGCAGAATTTTCGATTAATATTGACGAAATTATTTGCCTGAGCCATCGTAGCTAGATGAGTAAAGATGATGATCCCAGCTTTGCTGATTTGATTGGTGGCGTAAAACGCTTGCAGAACGACCGCGCCGACCTCTATCAGCAACGACCGCCAGCCGCTATCAAAGCCAAGTCTGCAAACCGGGCGAGTGCTTTGCAGGCGGATGATTTGACCCCAAGGTCAGTGCCACAGAACGCTTATTATAAAACTGGTCTGCAGAAAAAATTGCAACATAAGATTCGCCAAGGTTTGATCCGCCCGCAAGCCCGGCTTGATTTGCATGGTTATCGACAGCAACAGGCCACCGCCGAGCTTGCGTCTTTTTTGCAAAAGGCGTTGGATAACCAGCTGAGAATGGTGTTGATTATCCATGGCCAAGGCTACCGCTCAGAAGACGAAGCCGTGCTAAGGCCATTAACCCAAAGCTGGTTAGCCGAACAGCCCGAAGTTTTAGCTTGGTGCCCGGCACAACCTAGCGACGGTTCCAATGGGGCGAGCTATGTCTATCTTGCAAGCGCGGGCAATTAGGCAACCATTCATAATGTAAGCTGCGATGACGACAATCGCTCGCTATCGAAACCTAACTTCACAACGCCAATTCTCAAGTCGCCCCACTCTTGATAGGCCCAGTCTCTATAAATCCAGTCTCGTTAGGCACAGTCTCGTTAGGCAAAGTCTGAAAAAGTCTAGTCGGTGATCGGCCAGTTGATTTCCGCCGCAGTGAAACGACCAATCACGGTCTGCTTCAAAGATTCTGGCGTCACCTGTCGGTCTTCGGCTAATGGAATTCGACCCCCCATAATCTCCGCCTTGCGCTGCGGATAGAGCGGTTTACGCCAAGGCTCGGCATAACCTTCCGGATGCAGCGGGGCATTTCCCTGTGCATATTTATCATCCGCGCCAAGGGTGTGCATCAATTCGTGGGTAATCACCACTTGATTGCTGCCACGATATTGCCGACTCGCAAAAGCGTTGATAATTCCGATCATACCGCCTTGCAAACCAACCGAATGACGCAAGGATTGCGAGGTTTGGGGATCAAAGTAGTTAACAAAAAGCTCAACATCTCCGTCCACTTCGCTGCTCCAGCCACGGCGCCAAGCCCAAGCTCGAAACTTAAGGCTCCAGACAATATTTTCAAAAATGTTTCGCCCCGAGGGCGGCATCGGTGGCGGCGACTGCAGACGCCCAAGGTACTCGACCTCAATCGCCTCGATGCGGACACCATAACGCTTGGCTTCAAGGTTGACGAAACTTTCAATCGGGCCGAAACTTTGCCGATTAAACGCCTTGATATATTTCTCGGTGGCAGGCCGGCCATCCGCGTTGTAGGCATATATTCGAACCGTTAACGGAATATCCCAGCTGGTCGATCGAAAACGCACATTGGCCTCGTTTATGGCGACGAATAACAACACCAGCAATAAAATCAAATAGCGAGTGTTGCGCCTCATTCGGCTAGCAACCTCTCAGCCTGATGCAGCACTTCGATGCCGGCTGTTTTGAGGTAAGCGTTTTCACTGATCTGCCGACGCCATCGCCGTGCGTTGGGTTGCTGGTGAAAAAGCCCCATGACCGGACGGATTAAATGCGTCAAACGTGTTCCTTGACTGAGTTGGCGTTCAACATAAGCGTAATATTGCTGCAAGATCGTGATTCGATCCGGTGCAATGTTTGAAGACTGCCCGAACACCACCTGATCGACTTCAGCCAGCATGAAGGGGTTCTGATAAGGCTCTCTCCCGAGCATCACGCCATCAACCTGCTGCAAGTGGGCACAACAGCTTTCCAGCGTCTTAATGCCGCCATTGATAACAATTTGATCCTGCGGGAAATCTTCTTTCAAGCGATAAACCCAGTCATATTTGAGTGGTGGAACCTCTCGATTCTGCTTTGGGCTTAAGCCCTGTAGCCAGGCGTTCCTAGCGTGAACGATCAACGCGGCAGCTCCCGCTTCTAATTGAGCCGAAGCAAACTGTGCCAGCCGATCATAGTCATTTTGTTGGTCGAGTCCGGTTCGGTGTTTCACCGTTACGGGCAGCAAAGCGGCAGATTTCATCGCAGCGACAGATTCCGCCACTAACCCTGGATCATCCATTAAACAAGCGCCAAAGCTGCCTGACTTGACTCGATCACTCGGACAGCCACAGTTGAGGTTAACCTCGTCATAACCGAACCCTTGGCAGATTTTCGACGCGCGGTGCAACTGTTCGGGGTCAGAGCCACCTAGTTGAACCGCCACCGGATGTTCCTCTGAATTGAAGCCGAGCAGCTTTTCAGCATCACCATGCACGATCGCCGCCGCTGTAATCATTTCGGTGTAGAGCAGAATATTGCTTGAAAACAGCCGAAGAAAGTAGCGGCTGTGCCGGTCGGAGTAATCCATCATCGGAGCGATACAAAAACGACGATCGATATCTTTCAACATGCTTTGCGAGTCGCTTGGTTGCGAGCTAGGTATCAAATTAGATTTCAGGCTTTCCATCAAGCGATTCGCCTGATGTCTTGCACATTCGGCAGTTGAGACAGCTTATCGATCACTAAAACCAAATCATCGACATTTTGAATTTCGACCGTCAACCGCATGTACACCATTTGCTCCGCTTGATTGGTGTTCGAATTGACGCTGAGCAAATTAATCTTGAGATTGGCCAAGGTGGTGCTGATGTCTTGCATCAAACCATTACGCTGATAGGCAGATAAGCTCATTTCGACTGGATAGACCGAGCCACGTTGTTGCCCCCAATCGACCTCAATTAGACGCTGGAATTTATCCTCCGGCAGCGAGAGGATGTTGGAACAACTCCGCTTATGAACCGTAATGCCCGTATTAATCGTGATAAAGCCGATGATGTCGTCACCCGGCACTGGTTTACAGCAGCGTGCGAGCTGAGTCATCAAGTTACCCACGCCCTGAATGCTGATTTCATCTTTGGGTGTTGCGGCAACTGATTTCTTCCGCGCTTGCTTAAAAGGATCAACCTCGGGCACCGCCTGGAAAAAGCCGAGTATTTGCGCTGGGGTGACTAATCCACGGCCGATATCAGCGAAAAATTGTTCTGAATCCTGACGCTTGAAATGCGCCACTAATGCTTTTAGGTCCGCATCGTGAATCGAATATTTGCTTAGTGTACGGTCATAGATCGCCTTGCCATCTAGCAGGTTTTGCTCGAAATCTTGATGGTTAAACCAGTTGCGAACCTTTGAACGGGTGCCAGCCGATTTGATATAACCCAGGTTCTTGTTCATCCAGTCCCGACTGGGGCGACCTTCCTTGGTGGTCAGAATTTCGACCTCGTCACCGGTCTGCAGCTCGGCAGTCAAATTGACAATGCGCCCGTTGACCTTGGCACCGCGACACCGATGGCCGACTTCAGAATGAATGCCATATGCGAAATCGAGCGGGGTTCCACCTTGAGGAATATCCACTATCTGCCCTTTTGGGGTAAACACATAGACCCGGTCGCTGCCCAGTTCGGTCGATATTTCGGAGATCGCATCCGACACCTCGTCTACCGAACCCT
The DNA here is from genome assembly GCA_965364115.1 of uncultured Gammaproteobacteria bacterium. Lineage (GTDB taxonomy): Bacteria > Pseudomonadota > Gammaproteobacteria. The sequence goes on from CBDTWQ010000009.1 coordinate 8,758, forward strand.
GCAATAAGTCGCGCATCTGCGCAATGCTAGACTCCATTCGCTGGTCTAGTTTTGCGCCCTCTTTATAACGCCAATGCGAAGCCACTCCCAGTTCTGAATTAGCGTGCATCTGACGGGTGCGAATCTGCACTTCAACCACCTTACCACCCTCCGCAACCACCGCGGTGTGTAGCGATTGATAGCCATTTTCTTTCGGGTTCGCGATATAGTCGTCGAATTCTTGAGGCACATGCTGCCAAGTGGTGTGCACAATGCCTAAAGCGGCGTAGCAATCCGCTAGCGAGTCGACCAACAGACGCACCGCGCGCACATCAAACAGTTGGTGAAACTCAAGGTGTTTGCGCTGCATTTTGCGCCAGATGCTTAGAATATTCTTAACCCTGCCGTCAACCGTCGCCTTGATCTCCTGCTCTTTTAGCAAGCTATCTAAACGGCCGGTGAAGCTGGTGATAAAGGCTTCCCGCTCGCTGCGCTTTTCCTCTAGCAGCTTGGCAACTCGTTTGTAAACCTGCGGCTCGAGCACTCGAAAGGCTAAATCTTCCAGTTCCCACTTGAGTAGACCCATGCCAAGACGGTTCGCCAGCGGCGCATAGATATCGAGCGTCTCTTGCGCAACCCAACGACGCTGTTGGTAGTCAGCATGTCGCAACAAACGCAGTCGTTCCACTCGATAACACAGCTTAATCAACATCACCCGAACATCGGTAATGATCGCCATTAACAATCGTCGCAATTTTTCGGCTTGCTGCGGGTTATTGATGCTGGCCTCGCTGCCTTCCTTAAGATTGCTGAGCTGACTCACTTCTTGGGTTAAGGTGGCTATCTTTGCGCCAAATTCAGCCTTAATTTGTTCGTTGCTCAAGCGTGGTCGCAATTCAGGGTCGCTTAACAGGGCGGCAATCAGGGTGTCACGATCACTGCCGAGTTTTAGCAAACGCCCGGCAACCTCGGTGCTGCGCGGAAAGCTCTTGTCTTTGGCGTCAACGCTTTCGGCATAATCGAGCGCCGCTTCAAGACGCGCATCCATGCCAAACGCAGTTTCGATTTTGTCGCGAAGTGGTTGTGAGGCTTGCTCAATCATGGCTCAATCGGGGCTCAGTCATAGCTCGTTCATAGCTCGTTCACGGCACGGTCACCGAGGGAATTTAAATCAAGAGCGCAATATTTTCATCGGAGAAATATTATAAACCCTACGGCTCACGAGTATACCCGCCAATGTTAAAACACCGATCGCTGACAACAAACTATAACCCCAAACCGCCGCTGAAAAGTCAAACTCGATTTTAAAGAAGTAAACGCTGATCGCCCAGGCCGCTATGCTCGCGAACCCAGCGGAGAACAGTCCAATCAACGCACCCATCAAAGTGAACTCTAATACATGGACGCGATAAAGCTGCTGGGTTTGCGCACCCAGCGCGCGCAAAAGCGATGATTCGACCTCACGCTCATGCCGACCGGTTTGAATCGCCGCGAGTAAAACGATAACCGCCGAAGCCAATGCAAATAGGAAAAAGAACTGCAATGCAATCGTTGCCTTGTCGACGATAGTTCGTACTCGCGACATCAACTCGGTCACATCTAGCAAAGTGACCGATGGATATAGCTTCAGTAACGTCTTTAGCTCGGCTTTGTCTTGATCATCAATCCAGGCGCTCAAAAGCCACGACTGGGGCAGGCTCTCAATCAATTCAGGCTTGGTAATCAGATAAAAGTTCGGTTTAAAGTTCTCCCAGACCACTGAGCGCAGGCTAGTGACACGGGCCTTGACCTCCTGACTGCCCACCGTCATGGTTAATTCGTCGCCAATCTTGAGCGCCAATCGTTTCGCAATATCAGCCTCAACCGAAACCTGGTTGATGTCGGCGCTCGCATCTAACCATTCACCCTGCTCGATCTGATTTTGGTCCGGCAAAGCATCGGTGTAGGTAATGTTGTAGGTATGCGTGACCGAATGAGAAGCTCGAGGGTCGCTGAAACTGATTTCATCGGTCGGCACAGAATTAATTTCCGCTAGTCGAGCTCGCACTAGCGCATAGGGGGTGGAGGTTTTGATCTCGCGCTGGTGAAGAAACTCGGTAATCCCGCCAACGTCCCCTGTGCGGATATTGATCATGAAATAGTTGGGAATATCCTCCGGCAACTGCGACTGCCATTCGCTCAGCAATTCCTCTTTGACCACCGCGATCATTAATATCGAGATCAGCACCAGGCTGAAGCCCGACATCACGTAGATCGCACCGCGTGAAGTAGCACGCAAACGGCTTAGCAAATATTGGCGCAACCAAAATCGTCGTTTAGACGAAACCAGCAACAGCCTTAACATCAAACCGAATATGAGCGGCAAAACAAGCGCGAAAATCAATATCATGGAGAGTGTCGCGACCGCTAAAATTGAGCTTTGCATCAGCAACATCAATACTGCAAAAACTGCCACCACGGCACTTGCGGAAATCAATATTCCGCGCAACCAACGGCGACGATTGATCCCGGCGCGCAAAACCTGCATCGGCGGAGTAGCCATCGCATTCGCCAGATGAGGCAAGCAAAAACCAGCCAAAGCCAGAAAACCAACTAGCGCCGCAAGCAAAAAGGGTTGCAGGCTGTGCCTTTGCGGAAGCGACTGGCCGAACCAACCGTCCAGAGTCCATTGCAATGGAAACTGCGTCAACCAGCCAAAGGCGATGCCAACCAAGCTGGCCGAAATCCACAAAACGCCTAGCTGGCGCAGATAATATTTCGACAGGTTTCGTTGAGAAATGCCGAAAGCTCTGAGCATCGCCACCTTCGGCGCTTCCTGAGTGGCGGTGTAACGCGCAGTAATGGCGATCGCTGCCATCGCAATTACGAGGGTTAAAACGATGGAGAGGGCGAAAAACTGACGCGTTCGATCTAATGCACGACGCATTTCTGGGCGCGCATTTTCAAGGTCCTCGATCTCTTCGCCCGCCTTGATCTCGCTCTGAAGCCAGTTTCTAAAAGACTCGAGCGCTTGCGCCTGACCCGCAAACATCATTCGATAGGTCACTCGACTGCCAGGAATAACTAACCCAGTGCTCGGCATATCCTCAATATTCATCATCACACGGGGAGCCAAATTGAAAATCGCACCGCCCCGATCAGGTTCATAGGTGATTAGCCAGCTCGCATCAAACCGACTCTCACCAAGGGTCAGTTCACTGCCGACCAAGGACGCCAATTTTGAATCTAACCACACTTGGCCCACATCCGGCCCGCTGCTGACGACTTCTCGATTGGCGGTTACATTCGCGGCGCGTTCTAGTCGGCCACGCAAAGGATAGGCTGAATCAACCGCTTTCAAGGCCACCAAACGCGGCTGATCGTCGATAAAAAGCGCGGTGCGCAGACTGATGCTTCGGGCTACTTTAAGCCCGTACTGCTTAGCTTTAGCGGCATATGCGTCATCAAAGTTCTTGCCGGACTCAAGCACCATATCGGCGGCTAGCAACTCGCTCGCCTGACGATCTAGCAAAAGACTAATCCGATCGGTGACCAATTGGCTCGCGGTGACAATGCCAACCGTAATTACGGTGGCAATAAACATTAACCAATAGGCGTGGATCGCTGCGCGTTTAATTTTCATAACCGGCTATTCCCTCAGTAAACTGCCCGACTCAATCAAGATCTGTCGATCGCCTCGCTCCAACAGCAGGTCCTCATGCGTGACCAAAATCAGGGTGGTGCCGGATTGGTCGCGAAGATGAAACATCAGGTCAGCAATTTGACGGCCGGTTTTTGCATCTAGATTGCCGGTTGGTTCGTCGGCAAATAAAACCGCCGGTTTAGTCGCATAGGCTCGCGCAATCGCCACCCGCTGTTGTTCTCCACCCGATAAATGTTCGACCAGGGTGTTGGTTTTAGCTTCCAAACCTACCTGTGCAAGACTGCTGCGGGCTCGCGATTGAGCGTCGTCCACGCCACTCAGCTCGAGCGGCAACATGACATTTTGTAAAGCACTTGCCCCTTGAACCAAATGGAAAGATTGAAATACGAAACCCACTCGACCTGCCCGAACGGCCGAACGTTGTTCTTCACTCTTTTGGGTCAAATTCTCGCCCAACAACAATACATCGCCGCTGCTGGCCTGGTCGAGGCCAGCCATCAACCCCAACAGGGTTGTTTTGCCTGAGCCCGAGGCCCCTTTGATCACCACCGCTTCCTGATACTTAACATCGAGCGAAATATTCTTTAGGATGTCGAGCTTTCCTTCGGGTGTTTTGACGGTCTTACCGACCTGATTCAATGTAATGCAGAAATTTTCTTCAGCCATAGTCCTGTACTTAATTCTGGTTTTTCTCTCAAACGCGAATGCCGCGCCCGATAAGATCAAAATAATAATTTTAGGCGACAGTTTAAGTGCTGCCCATAATATTGCGGTCAAACAAAGCTGGCCGCACCTATTCCGTCTTAATATGCGGTCAAAGTTTCCGCAAACAAGCGTCATTAATGCCAGCATTAGCGGCGAGACGACTTATGGGGGTTTGCAACGACTGCCGAAACTGCTGCGCGAAAATGAACCCACTCACTTGATTATCGAACTCGGCGGCAATGATGGCCTTAGAGGCATGAGCTTGCCACAAACCACCGACAATTTGCGCCAAATGGTTAATCTGGCGCAACAACAAAATATCACGGTTTTGATGATTGGAGTACGCATGCCGCCCAACTTTGGATTGGCTTACAATCAACGCTTTCAGGGGATTTTTGAGACAGTCGTCTCGGAAACCGGAATAAACTACCTAGCCAAATTCCTCGAAGGGGTTGCCGCCAGTGACCCTGCCCTGATGCAAAGCGATAGAATTCATCCGACCGCCTTGGCGCAACCGATTCTGGCCAAAAAGGTCGAACAACAGATGACCGCTATCCTCAACCAATAATCACCACAATTCAAAGTGGGACAGTATACCTATTAAGGCGTTTTCCCCTTAATAGGTATACTGTCCCACTTTGAAATGCTAACGGCCTAATAGGTATACTGTCCCACTTGTCAGGTGAGCATCGCTTCGAGCTGAAGCAGGTCGCTGATTTGATGTTCGGGTTGGGCCAAATCTTGCGGCCATTCAAGTTGGGTGCGATTGATCCAAATAGCCTGCATTCCAGCTTTTAACGGCGCGGCTACGTCATATTGAGGGTGATCGCCCACATAAACGATTTGCTTTGGCAAAACTTGAAAATGGTCACTTAAAGCTTCAAATATTCGACCATCGGGCTTGGCAATTTTGAGATCAGACGCACTGATCAGATGTTCGATCAAGTGCCCCAACCCAACCCCCTCAATGCTGGCATTACCGTTACTAATGCCGCCCAGCCGAAATCGCTGTTTTAAGCGGCCCAAAACGGGCAACACATCATCAAAAAATTCGACCTGTTGACGCGCCTCAAAGAAGATCTCGAAACCATCGTCAGCCACTTGCTCAGCCTTATAATCGTGGGTTTCGCCAAGGTGATGCAAAAACTCAAGCCTTAAGGCGCTTAGATCGACCCGATAGCGCGGCTCACGCTCGCTGAACAGAAGCCGTTGCTCGACCATTTGAGTCGGTGAAAACGAATCAGTAACTCGCGGATAATGGCGCGCCAGCCATTGATACAAAACCTTCTCCGCCTGATTAATCACCGGCATACAAGGCCAAAGCGTATCATCCAGATCGAATCCTATGACTTTAACTTGACTCAGCACGGCTATCTTCCAAAAGTGGGACAGTATACCTATTAAGGGGAAAACGACTTAATAGGTATACTGTCCCAGAAATTCCTTTATTATCAGCCGGCTTATTGCCACCATTAACCACATGAACCAACCTCAGCCCAGACTCAGCGTGAATGTGTCAGGCGTCATCATTGGCGGCCGCGCACCGGTGGTGGTCCAATCGATGACCAACACCGACACTGCCGACGTTGCTGCCACCATCGAACAGGTTAAACAATTGCACGTCGCCGGTTCGGAATTGGTCAGAATCACGGTTAACAACGACGCTGCGGCGCGCGCCGTGCCATTGATCGTTGAGCAATTGCGCCAAGATGACTGTGATGTGCCGCTAGTCGGAGACTTCCACTTCAACGGCCACAAGCTGCTCAAGCAGCACGATGCCTGCGCACAAGCCTTGGCAAAATATCGAATTAACCCGGGCAATGTCGGCCGTGGTAAACGAAAAGACCCGCAATTTGCTGAAATGATCGAAATCGCTTGCCGATATGACAAACCAATACGTATTGGTGTCAACTGGGGCAGTCTTGACCAGCGGCTGTTGGCGAACTTACTAACGAAAAATGCCAATTTAGCTGACCCCGCCTCGCTGGCGGCGGTGACGCGTCGCGCGGTTATCAACTCTGCGCTTGAAAGCGCTGATTTCGCCCAACATATTGGTCTGAACGCGGATCGAATCATCATAAGTTGCAAAATGAGTCGAGCACCCGATTTAATCGAGGTTTATCAAACCCTTGCAAGCGAATGCGACTATGCGCTGCATCTGGGCTTGACTGAGGCCGGCATGGGTGACCCAGGGGTGGTCGCTTCATCTGCAGCGCTGGCGGTGTTGCTGCATCAAGGAATCGGCGACACGATTCGGGTCTCGCTGACCCCTGAACCAGGCGCCAGTCGTGACCGCGAGGTCAAGCTTGCGCAACAAATATTACAATCATTAGAGCTGCGTTCTTTTTCACCTAGGGTGAGTGCCTGCCCCGGATGCGGGCGCACCACCAGCGAATATTTCCAACAACTGGCGCAAAAGATTCAACAAGAACTCGATCAGTCTATGCCCATCTGGAAGCATCGCTATCCTGGCGTTGAACGAATGAAAGTTGCGGTGATGGGCTGCGTGGTGAATGGTCCGGGCGAGAGCAAGCACGCGAATATTGGCATCAGCCTACCCGGAACCGGCGAAAAACCGGTCGCCCCAGTTTACCAAGATGGTGAGAAAACCGTGACTTTAAAAGGAGATGACATTGCGGAACAATTTATCGATTTAGTCAAGGCCTACGCAGCGCGACACTACACAAGCTAGCTAACCAGCTACTTTCGTAGGTGGCTAGCTAATTGCTTCGATTTTGCAGGCAATTTCAAAAACCTCACCCTTTGCCTCCATACGACTGACGACCGCCGAAATATTGAGTGGCTGCACGTCCTCAGAGCTAGGCGTCAATACGAGTTTGAGTGATGTGTCGGGTTTAAATTGTTCGCTTGAGGTGAACAAAATGCCGCTGCCGCTCAGATTAGAGACACTACCCTGATAGCGTTGCTGCTCACCATCGCGCGCAATCGCGAGGCTTGAATCCACCGTCAAGCGCAAAAAGTCTCGTTTTTCACCAGCGTCTTCCATTAATACGAATCCTCGTCAATTGATTAGGTCAGACTTTGAAGAGTTTTCCAAAATTGGCAACATCCAAAATCTTCTTAACATCGATTGAAACTTCCTCTATCGCGATGTTCGAGGAATCTCCCCCGGCATGTTCGCGCAGCAACAGAAGCATTCCAAGCGCCGAACTATCTAAGTATTCAGTAGCCGACAGGTCGACGACATATTCCGTGCCTTCGCCTCCGGTTTCGGCATAGGCGGATCGAAACTCATCATAAAGTTGAAAATCAAACTTTCCCGCAACCGCGATAGTGACTCTATCACCTGTATCAGAAACTTTCGTCGTAATAGCCATCCCCAAATCCTCAGCAGTCGTGCAACGGAAAAAAAAGCGAATGTTACTCGCATCCGGCGCCAAGTTGAATGGGCTGCGGACAAGTAGTGACATTTCTAACAGTTTATAGCGGAAATTAAGACGCTTACAGTGTTGATTTGGATATTTTTTTGACCGAATCTGATCCATCTTGCTTGGAAAAAGCACGGCGCAGCATCTTTTTGCGACCCAGCTCGAGGGTTAACAAATGATTATCTGATTTTTTCCATTCATTTTGGCTTGATAGAGAGCGTTGTCAGCTCGCTTAAAGGCCATATTTAATTCGTCACGCTCGCAAATTAGGGTGATTCCAATGCTGACCCGCACCTGCAATTCACTGTCGCAGCCATTTAAATCTAATCTTTCGATATTCCGCCGAATGCGCTCGCAAACATCGATCGCTCCGTGAACATCGGTTTGCGCTAAACCACCGACAAACTCATCACCACCATAGCGATAGACCAAGTCGGTGTTGCGCATCGCACGACCAATCACACTGCCAACCTCGCGCAACACCTGATCGCCAACGTCGTGACCATAACTGTCATTGATACGTTTAAATCCATCAAGGTCCATCACTAGCAACGCCATCGACTGGCGATGTCGTTTCGCCAATTCAATTTCTCGAGGTAAAAACTTCTCCATCGAGGTACGATTGTTTAACCCTGTCAGCGGGTCGCGATAGGCGGACTTGAGCGCGATCTGATACATCAATGCATTTTTCATCGGATATATCAGCGCACAAAGCATATCTTCCAGAATCTCGAGTTCGATTTCATCGTATCGAGTCTTCGCAAACACCGTCAGTTTGCCCAATTGATGGTTTTGCAGTTTCAAGCTGTAGTTCGCGCTGATACCTTTTGTTCCACCAGATTCGAGTAAGGAATCGAGCTCCTGGCAATTAAATCGATAGCCACAGAAATTGATTTCACTTGAAACCTCAACCATAAAGGCCTCGATAATTTGCGCGACATCAAGATTTCTTGAGAGTAAATCAGAGAGCTCCAAGATTTTCAGTCGATTCGCATTTGATCGCTTTTGTAACAGGTTGTTCTGATCCAACGCAATCACCTGCACCGCATTCGGCAGCATCGATTTATTGTGGCTTGCTAGCTGTATAGTTTGTGGCATGTAACGACTCGCTTAAGAATCCATATCTTGTTGAGTAGATACATGCCAAAACCATGCCAACTAATATTATCCTATTAAAACAATAACTTACTGGCCAGCACGTTTCATGCTGTAGCAAAATGGCAAAATTTTGGCATTTATCGAGATCAATTGAAGGTGATCCGTTGGAAAATTCTTTAAGAAAATTTCGGCTCAGCCGAAAGCGTTATAAATCTGCCACTTTTATAGCTCGCGAATAGTCCGCCCTTTTCGGCTTATCTCATTTGCGAACCGTTTTCACCAAAATATGGCAAATCTTTGCCCAAAGCGGACGACAGTTGCCATTATGGAGATCAATTTTTCTAGGCCCTCGGCAACCGATCATAGCCGTCAAAGTTCAGCCAGCGATCTGCTTCAACAACTGCAGGCAGCCGGCACAATAAAAGCCGAAGTGATCAAGCTATTGCCGGGCCAACTTTTGTTACATAGCCGTCTCGGGGAAATACTGACCTCGGGTCGTCTGGACCTTAAACTCGGCGACCAAGTTCAACTGCGGCTTGATCAAACCAAAGAAACACCGATTCTAAAAGTCAGCCGAGTTTCGCAGAGTCCGGTTAAAATCGAATTACCCTTGAGCCCTTCGCTGGCGGCCGCAGTTGCGCTAAACCGACCTAGCTTAGCGGTGGTCGCACAAGTGCATGCGCAAACAATCGAACTCCAACTAGCGCACCAGAACTTGGTAATTCCAAGAGTCGTCAAATTGGCTCGAAATCAATGGGTTAGCTTGTTCAGACACGAAGCCCGCGATTTTGTTGAAATAAGACCACTGCAAAAAAAATCGGTTCTACTCGCCGTCTTGAAACGCCTGCTACCACAGCAAAGCTTGAAGGATCCGCAGGCCCTAGTAAAGTTTTATAATCTGCTATTAAAGCGACCACCAGCCATACAACTAACCGCACTGGGTGGCAAACTCGATCAGTCAAGCAAACCTCAGTCAGAATCAAGCGGTCGAAACCGCTCAACCGCAGATCGAGCAGTTCAAGTGCCGTCAAAAAACTCAACACCAAACTCACCCGCCTCGACGATAGTGGCAAAGACACTCAATTCTGGCCTCGGCTCCAGTTTAAGGCTTTTAGCCGAGCCCAAAACAAACCCTGCCAAGGAAGGAGTGATACAGCAGGCAAACAAAAGTGGAGTTGAACCTGTGTCTAAATCGCCTCAAAACCAGGCACATGTCCAGATCCAGAAGCAGAATCAGAACCAAGCAAGCCGTTTAGGCTATGCCACCGGCGCTATTGGTTCGGTCAGTTCAGCTAGTCCAGCTAGTTCAGGCAAGCAGGCCAGTAACAACTCCGAGTTGAATCAAAATTTACCTTCGAAGCGACCTGCTGGCCGCGATCATAGCGAACCGGCGCTGATCAAAGACGTCAAGGTCCTCTCAAATTCAATTCAACTCAAAACTAAAGTCGGGCAGAGCTCTGGCAGCAAAAATCAGGGTTCGTCCACGCACCTACCTAGCCAGAATGTTCTTGCAACAACTAAATCAAAAAATGAAATCCCTTTAGCGGCTGCAAACCAAGCGGACTCAAAATCGCCCAACTCAATTAATCATCTCGGGAAATCTCAACAAAGCATTCTTTCTGGTTTTCTAGGGCAATTTCTTCGACTTCTACCTCAACCTGGATCGATC
>CBDTWQ010000010.1:0-17542 GCA_965364115.1 uncultured Gammaproteobacteria bacterium
CCTCGTGGACCGCAAACTTGAAGCCCAATTACTCCCCGCCGACGATTTCTCCACTTCATTGGTTGAACCTGAAGACCTGCAATTCGGCCTAGCGGATGACGTGCTAAATTACCGCAGGCAGAATTATCATCTGTCGTTGCTGGCTTCACCCTCAAGTTGCTGGGTCAGTTGATGAACTCAGTTCGATTTTTGCTTGATGGCGAGTTGACTGAGATCAGTCAAGTCGACCCCACGCGGACGGTGCTGCAATTTCTTCGCGAAGATCGATTGCGAACGGGCAGCAAAGAGGGCTGTGCCGAGGGTGATTGTGGCGCCTGCACGGTGGTGCTCGGTGAATTAATCAATCAACAAATACGTTATCGCGCGGTTAATGCCTGCATTCAGTTCTTGCCGACGCTCGATGGCAAGGCGCTGTTCACGGTTGAATCGCTCCAGTCTGATGGGGGGCAACTGCACCCAGTGCAGCAAAGCTTGGTCGATAATCATGGGTCGCAATGCGGTTTTTGCACTCCGGGTTTCGTGATGTCGATGTTCGCGCTTTACCAAAATGACGATCAACCTTCGCGCGCCACGATTGATGATGCTTTGAGCGGAAACCTTTGTCGCTGCACCGGCTATCGACCGATTGTTGAAGCTTGCCAACGAATGCATGATTACCCCAAGCCAGACAGCGCCAATCGTGCCCTGATAGAAAAGCTCAGCGCTTTGCAGCGCGATCAAAGCCTGACGCTAACCGATTTCAATAAGCGTTACTTCGCGCCGACTGACCTGCAAGATTTGGCCCAGCGCTATTTAGAACAGCCCGATGCTCAGTTGCTAGCGGGTGGCACCGACATGGGTCTCTGGGTGACCAAACAATTGCGCGAACTGCCATCGATCATTTATCTCGGCAATGTGATTGAGTTACAACAAATCAGCGATGACCCCACTGGGATTGAAATAGGTGCTGCGGTCAGTTTGACTGACGCGATTGAAAAAATTGCGCTGAACTACCCTGAATTGGAAGAGATGTTCCGACGCTTTGCGTCACCCCCAGTGCGCAACGCCGGCACGCTGGTCGGCAACCTTGCGAATGGTTCGCCGATTGGTGATTCGATGCCGGCATTAATCTCGATTAATGCACAAGTTAACCTTCGCTGCGGCGACAGCACGCGACAAATTGCGCTAGAAGATTTGTATCTCGACTACCAAAAAACCGCGCTCGGACCGGGTGAGTTTGTCCAATCGGTGCGGTTGCCGGTGCGAGATCCAAAGTTGCAGTTGCGGTGTTACAAACTCAGCAAGCGCTATGATCAAGACATCTCGGCTGTTTGCGCGGCCTTTAGCATAAAACTCGATGGAGATTCAGTCGAAGAAATCGTGATCGCGATGGGCGGCATGGCGGCGACGCCGCGTCGCGCGCCGTTAACCGAAGGTTTCTTACTGGGTAAATCGTGGAATGAGAAGAACCTTCGAGAAGCGATGGCTTTGATCGGCAAAGATTTCTTTCCGTTGAGCGACATGCGTGCCAGCGCTGATTATCGCACTCGCGCGGCGGCCAACCTGCTGTATCGATTCTATTTACAAACTCGAACCGACAATCCGCTTGCCGACGAATCAGTCAGTGTGTTCGCTAACCAAAACATGACATCGGGACTAAAAACCAGTCCGCGGATTGGTGACCGCTGATGGCCGCGATTAAGGGGCAATCGATTCCGCATGAGTCGGCCGAACTGCACGTCGCGGGTAGTGCCGCCTATGTCGACGACATTGCCGAACTGGCCGGCACTTGTTTCATCGCACTCGGTCTCAGCCAACAGGCGCATGCGACAATAAAATCGATCGATTTGAGCCAAGTCCGATCGGCGCCGGGTGTAATCGCGGTTTTCACCGCGGCTGACATTCCGGGGGTCAATGATTGTGGTCCGATCTTGCAAGATGATCCGATCCTGGCCGGTGATTTGGTGCAGTACGTCGGTCAGCCGATTTTTGCGGTCGCCGCAAGCTCGCAAACTGAGGCTCGAAAAGCAGCCCAGCTAGGTTTGATCGAATATGAGGTTTTACCAGCGATCACTAATGTTGTTGACGGTAAACAGCAGCAATCTTGGGTGTTGCCGGTGATGCGATTGCGTCAAGGTGATGCGGAAAAGGGCATGAAAGGCGCATTACATCGAACCCAAGGCGAATTTTCGGTGGGTGGCCAGGAACAATTTTATCTTGAGGGCCAAATTTCTTATGCCGCACCGCAGGAAGGCGGTTGCATCCGATTATGGTGTTCCACCCAACACCCATCAGAAATGCAGCAAGTGGTGGCCCATGCTTTAGGCATCGACTTCAATCAGGTGGTCGTTGAGATGCGGCGAATGGGGGGTGGCTTTGGTGGTAAAGAATCGCAATCTGCGATCTTTGCGTGCATCGCTTCGGTGGCAGCTAGTCATTTGCAGCGGCCGGTTAAGCTGCGGCTAGATCGTGACGATGACATGATGATCACTGGTAAGCGTCACGGCTTTCATTTCGATTACAAGGTTGGCTATGATGAACAGGGCTTGATTCAAGCGGCGCAGGTCGAAATGGCTGCCAACGCTGGCTGTTCAGCCGACCTGACCGGCCCAGTGGTGACTCGCGCGGTTTGCCATTTTGATAATGCCTATTATCTAAGCGATGTCAGCATCGACGCCTACAGCGTTAAAACCAACACCCAATCAAACACTGCTTTTCGCGGCTTTGGTGGCCCTCAGGGCGCCTTCGCGATCGAAACTATAATCGATAATATCGCGCGTGAATTAGGGGTTGACCCGCAACAAGTCAGACATCGTAATTTCTATCAAGGTGAGCCGCGTAACGTCACTCCCTACGGGCAACTGATCAAAGACAACGTGATTAACGAGCTGGTGGCCGAGCTTGAATCAAGCAGTGACTATTTGGCTCGGCGTCAAGCGGTGCAAGTTTTCAATGCGCAAAATATCATTCTGCGAAAGGGGCTGGCGCTGACCCCGGTCAAGTTCGGCATTTCTTTCAACATGGTTCACTTCAATCAGGCCGGCGCTTTGGTGCATGTTTACACCGATGGCAGTATTTTGGTGAATCATGGCGGCACTGAAATGGGACAAGGTTTGCATACTAAGGTGTCGCAGGTGGTGGCGCTGGAGTTGGGGGTCGAAATTGATCGAGTGCGCGCTACCGCTAATGACACTAGCAAGGTGGCCAACACCTCAGCCACTGCGGCGTCGACTGGTACTGATTTGAACGGTAAGGCGGCGCAGGATGCAGCTCGCCAGATTCGCAAACGTTTGGCTGATTTTTACGCCCTACGTTTTGATGTTGATCCAAGCAGGGTGGTGTTTGATCAAGGAAAAGTCACCCTAGATAGCAATTCAATTGAATTTGTCGAATTGGTTAAACAGGCTTATGAAAACCGAGTTCAGCTCTGGTCTGATGGGTTTTATAAAACACCGGGGTTGAACTGGGACCGAGACAAAATGCAGGGCTCACCTTTCTATTACTTCGCCTACGGCGCTGCGGTGTCCGAAGTGGTGATTGATACTTTAACCGGTGAATCGAAATTACTGCAGGTGGACATTTTGCATGATGCGGGCAATTCGATTAATCCAGCGATTGATATTGGCCAAGTAGAGGGTGCTTTTGTTCAGGGTATGGGTTGGTTGACCAATGAAGAGCTTAAATGGGATGCCAAGGGTCGGCTAACGACGCACGCACCATCGACTTATAAGATTCCTACGGTGACCGATTGCCCGACAAAATTTAAAACGCAGTTGTTTAAAAACGAAAATGTTGAAGACACGATTATGCGCTCCAAGGCCGTCGGTGAACCGCCGTTGCTGTTGCCTTTCTCAGTTTTTTTCGCGATTCGCGATGCGATCGCAAGCTTAGCCGACAACCGCGTCAATCCGCCGTTGCGCGCACCGGCCACGCCCGAAGCGATTCTCGACGCGATCGATGCCACCCGCGCGGCAATCAAATGAGCGACTGGTCTCAGTGGGTGGCCCATATTCGGCAACAGCAAACGCCGGCAGTGCTAGTTAAAGTTGATTCGATTGTAGGCTCGGCACCGCGCGAAGTGGGCGCCCGGATGATCGTTACCCAGAATCAAGTCTACGGCACGATTGGCGGTGGCAACTTGGAGTTTAAGGCTTGTCAGGTCGCGCGTGATCAGCTCAGCCAGGGCGGCAGTGATGGGCTGCAACGTTTCCCCTTGGGTGCCGGTCTAGGTCAATGTTGTGGCGGTCTGGTTAACTTGATGTTTGAAAGTTTAACCGCCGATAGTGATTGGAGGGCGTTGGCCGGGTCGGAACCATTTTTAGATCTATATCTGTTTGGCGCCGGTCATGTGGGTCAAGCGGTTGTCGCGGTGATGCAGACTTTGCCGGTTCGAATCGTTTGGGTGGATGAGCGCGAGGATATTTTCCCACAAAATCTACCGACAATGACCGAAGCGATCGTGAGCAACACGCCTGAAGCAGAAATAGTTGCCGCACCGAGCGACAGTTACTTTCTGGTAATGACTCACGACCATGGCCTTGATCAGCGGCTCTGCGAGCAGATTTTAAAGCGAAACGATTTCGCTTACTTTGGTTTAATTGGCTCGCATTCGAAGCGGCGAAACTTTGAAACCCGGCTGCATCGCCGAGGGATTCAAGCCGACGCGATCGGGCGAATGGTCTGTCCGATCGGAATTGATGGCATTAGCGGTAAACAACCGGTGCAGATTGCGATTTCCGTTGCCGCTGAAATCTTGCAAGTATACGATCAACCTAAAATCAACCATCGCTTACCCAACTTAAGCGACCCAGGCTTAAGCGACGCAGTGTCGCAAGCCGGATAAAGAGGGCCCAATGACGAGCAGTGCGGATCACAAGCCGGAGTTTCGACTCGAACTTGAAGGCATCACCAAGAGATACCCCTCGGTGATCGCCAACGATGATGTGTCTTTGCGGGTTAAACCGGGCGAGATTCATGCGGTGCTAGGTGAAAATGGTGCCGGTAAGTCAACCTTGATGAAGATGATTTACGGTGTCACCAAGCCCGATGCTGGCCTGATGAAATGGCAAGGCGAGATCGCTCAAATCGAAAACCCCGCCTACGCCCGCGACCTTGGCATTGGTATGGTTTTTCAGCATTTCTCGCTATTCGAAACCTTGAACGTGGTCGAGAATGTGGCTTTGGCATTGCCAGGCAAGCCCGAGTTGGATCAACTAGCCGATCAGATCAGCGAGGTTTCCGAGCGCTATGGTTTGCCGGTTGACCCGCTTCGATTGGTGCATGCGCTGTCAGTCGGGGAGCGACAACGAGTTGAAATCGTTCGCTGCTTGTTGCAAAACCCCAAGCTGTTGATTATGGACGAGCCTACCTCGGTGCTAACCCCACAAGCAGTCGAGAAATTGTTTGATACCTTGCGACAATTGGCGGCGGAGGGCTGTAGCATTCTTTACATCAGCCACAAGTTGGATGAAATTAAAGCGCTTTGCCATACCGCCACGGTGTTACGAGGGGGCAAAGTGACGGGCACCTGCAAGCCAGCTGACGAAACGCCGAAGTCTATGGCGAGTTTGATGATTGGCAAGACACTGCCGGTGGTGGAACGCTTTGAGCCTGATTCGATAGGCGAGGTTCGCCTGCAGCTAAGCCAGTTATCGCGGCCGTCGGAAGATCCATTTGGCACTGATTTAGATCAAATTAACCTCGAAGTTCGCGCCGGAGAAATCGTCGGCATTGCCGGTGTGTCGGGCAATGGCCAGCAAGAATTGTTGTATGCCCTTTCCGGTGAAAAGCCGCAGACTGACGCCGAGTCGATCAGAGTTTGTGGCAAAGCTTCGGGGCGAGACGACCCAGCACAACGTCGTCGCAGCGGACTGGGTTTTGTTCCCGAAGAACGGCTTGGGCGCGGTGCGGTGCCACAAATGACATTGGTCGAAAACGCTTTGTTGACGGCCCATAGCAATCAAATGTTGAAACACGGTCTGATCCAGTTTGAGCCAATACTAGCTTTTGCGCGTCGATGCATCGATAACTTTGACGTCAAATGTGGCGGTGAACAGTCGGTTGCTCAATCGTTATCTGGCGGAAACCTGCAAAAGTTCATCATGGGGCGCGAAATTCTGTTGGCGCCTCAACTGTTGGTGGTAGCGCAGCCAACTTGGGGCGTGGATGTTGG
This sequence comes from uncultured Gammaproteobacteria bacterium, assembly GCA_965364115.1. Taxonomy (GTDB): domain Bacteria; phylum Pseudomonadota; class Gammaproteobacteria. Next base: position 6,152 of record CBDTWQ010000010.1, read on the forward strand.
CGCGGCCGCTTTTATTCGACAGCAGTTGATTGATTTGCGTCAGCGCGGTACTGCAATCCTGGTGATTTCGGAAGAGCTCGAAGAACTGTTCGAGATCTCTGACCGAATCGCAGTGATCGCGAAGGGTCGCTTATCGCCAGTAAGGCCATTGGCTGAGACTAATATCGATGAGATCGGGGTTTGGATGAGCGGAATTTGGGATTCAGCGAATGATCAAGCAGTTCAGGGAGTGGGTGCATGATTAGGCTGGAACCTCGTGCTGAAGCTTCGAAGACGATGTCATATGCCTCACCGCTGATTGCAGTGGGTTTGATGTTGCTGGGTGGGATGGTGTTGTTTGCATCCTTGGGCAAAAACCCGATCGAAGGATTCATCATCTTTTTCATCAATCCAATTAGTGACTTATATGGTGTTTCCGAGCTATTGCTGAAAGCAACCCCGCTGATGCTCTGCGCGGTTGGGCTTGCGATCGGTTTCCGAGCCAATGTCTGGAACATCGGTGCTGAGGGTCAACTTATTGCCGGTGCGATTTCTGCCAGTGCGGTTGCACTTTATTTTCATGATTCAGAAGGCGGCTTCCACGTGCTGCTGCTGATGACCTTGGCCGGTGGTATTGGCGGCATGTTATGGGCCTTCATTCCAGCCATTCTGAAAACCCATTTCAACACCAACGAGATTCTGGTCTCGCTGATGCTGGTTTATGTCGCTCAGCTGTTGGTTTCGTGGTTGGTTCACGGGCCCATGATGGACCCCGATGGTTTCAACTTTCCGCAGTCGAGATTGTTCGAAGATTCGGCCCTGTTGCCCATATTGATCGAAGGCACGCGGCTTAATTTGGCTTTTATGTTCGCCCTCAGCGCGTTGCTGATCGGCTATGTTTTCATGTATCGAAGTTTTGCTGGTTTCCAAATGCAGGTGGCGGGCTATGCCAAAGATGCGGCCCGTTACGCTGGGTTTTCCGCTACGCGGATGGTCTGGTTGGGGTTGCTCAGTGGTGGCGCCATGGCGGGTTTGGCCGGGATGTCTGAAGTGGCTGGGCCGATGGGTCAGATTACCGAACATGTGTCTAATAATTACGGTTTTTCCGCGATTATCGTGGCCTTCGTCGCGCGCTTAAATCCGGTGGGCATTCTGTTTGCCAGCTTGTTGATGGCGCTGCTCTATCTAGGCGGTGAGCAGGCCCAGCAATATATGAATTTACCCTCTTCGATTTCAAATGTTTTTCAAGGCATGCTGTTGATCTTTTTGTTGGGCTCCGACGTCTTCATCAACTATCGCATTCGTCTGCGCCTGCCCTGGCGAGAGGCTAGAACTTAATGGACACGCTAATCAGCTCGATGCTGTTTGCCACCATCGTCGCCGGCACGCCTTTAATCATCACCGCGCTGGGTCAGTTGATCGCAGAGAAAGCGGGGGTTTTGAATCTGGGCGCAGAGGGCATGATGGCGATGGGTGCGGTCGCCGGTTTTGCGATCACCCACCATACCAGTAATCCTTGGCTGGGAGTGCTGGCGGGAATGGTTGCCGGTGCGATGATGGCGCTTCTGTTTGCGATAGTCGTGCTTACTTTAATGGCGAACCAGGTTGCCAGCGGTTTGGCCTTGTCGATTTTAGGTGTTGGCCTATCTGCCTTTATCGGTAAACCTTATGAGTCTGATATTTTACCCGTGGTCGGTGCATTTCGAATTCCGTTGCTCGCAGACATTCCGATCATTGGTGCCCCTCTTTTCAATCAACAGCTGCTGGTGTATTTTTCATGGATGTTGTTTGCTGGTATTTTCTGGTTTCTTTATCGCAGCCGCACCGGGTTAGTGCTGCGCTCTATCGGAGAGTCACCTTCAGCGGCGCATTCGATTGGTTATCCGGTGATTCGAATTCGTTATCTGGCGACCATGTTCGGTGGTGCGATGGCCGGCATTGGCGGTGCTTTTTTGTCAATTATGTATACGCCTTTGTGGGTTGAGGGTATGGTTTCGGGCAGAGGCTGGATTGCGATTGCGCTGGTGGTGTTTGCTACTTGGCGACCCTTTAGAGTGGTCTTGGGTGCCTACCTTTTTGGTGGTGTGATGGTGGTGCAATTGTTTGTTCAAGGATCAGCGTTGGATATCAATATTCCATCGCAGTTCCTTTCGGCGCTGCCTTATTTGGCGACTATCATCGTGCTAGTCATCATTTCGCGTGATCAGAACGCGGTGCGTCTAAACTCGCCGGTGTCGCTGGGGCAACCATACAGGCCAGAAGGTTGAGCCAGAATATTAATTTGATTTTGATCGAGCGGTCAAGATTGGTATAGAAAAGGTTGGCGTAAAACAGCTTAAAACATAATTAAACACGACCGCAAGGTCGATAATCAACTGAAACACGAAGTCCTAGGAGAGTTAGCAAATGAAAATTAAAACCTTAATCCAGAAAATAGGATTGACCATTCTCGCCGGTTCTATGGCGAGCGCCAGTCTAGCTGCCGACAACGTTGGTTTCGTCTATGTCAGCCCAATCGGCGACGCAGGCTGGACTTATCAACATGATTTGGGACGGTTACAGCTCGAAAAAGAAACCGGAGTCACCACCAGCTATGTCGAGAATGTGGCTGAGGGTGCCGATGCTGAACGAGTGATTCGAGAAATGGCGAAACGCGGCGATAAGGTGATCTTTGCGACCAGTTTTGGGTATATGAACTACGCATTGAAAGTCTCAAAAAGTTTTCCTGAAACCGCTTTTGTGCACGCCACAGGCTATAAAATGGGCAAAAACATGGGTTTGGTTAACGCGCGCTTCTATGAAGGCCGCTATTTAACGGGTGTGATCGCAGGCGAGATGACCAAAAGCAATGTGCTCGGCTATGTGGCTGCTTTCCCGATACCTGAAGTGCTGCGAGGCATTAACGCTTTCATCAAAGGCGCACGCAGCGTCAATCCGAAGGCCGAGCTGCGTGTGATTTGGGTCAACTCTTGGTATGACCCCGGTAAGGAACGTCAGGCCGCGATGACATTGTTGTCACAAGATGCCGATGTGATTACTCACCACACCGACTCAACCGCAGTGGTGCAAGCGGCAGAAGAGCAAGGCAAATATGCCTTCGGTTATCATTCCGACATGTCAAAATATGGACCAAAAGCGCACCTCACGGCGACCACTCATCAATGGGGTGATTATTACATCAAGACGATCAATCAAGCGATCGCGGGTACTTGGAAGCCGAGTAATGTTTGGGGTGGATTTCAGCAAGGCATGATTCAGCTTGCACCAATGAATGACGCTATTCCGGCCGGAATCCAGGCGCATGTTCGTGACTTGGAAAAACATTTAAAGACGGGTGCCTTCCATCCTTTCACGGGTCCGATCATCAATCAGGATGGTAAGGAAATTTTGGCCGCAGGCCAGGTGATGAGCGATCGGCAATTGAGCAAAATGAACTTCTATTTGCAGGGCGTCGTGAGTAAGTTTCCAAATTAGTTTCGTTGAATGACTAAGGCCGAACTATTTAGAAGGATTATCGGTCGTTGCGGTTTGCAACGACTTTGATGATAGGCGGATGTTTAGACCGGAGATATAAGTAAGAAATTTAACTAAGAAATTCAGAAAAAAAACGATGGAATGGGCCAAGGACGGCCTTCTCATCGGCCCTGATTGATTAACATTAAAACCAAATCATCTGGCCAGCAGAAGCTTTCCAATTAATCAGAAGCCTAAATCTAAGTCTATTTATACTCGACTGATAGATTTTTTGCCCCACGCGGGCCCCATAACTGAAATTACGATGACACTATTAATTGAATCTGCAGACGTGTTGGTCACCATGGACCAACAGCGTCGCGAAATTGAAAACGGCTCTGTTTTGATACGGGATAATCAAATCGAGCTCTGTGGCAGCCGTGATGAAGTGCGGCGTCAACTCAAAGCCGAACCCGATCAGGTTTTTGACGCACGGGGCTGCGTCATCATTCCTGGGTTGGTCAATTGCCATCACCACTTATACCAAACATTAACCCGCAGCCTCGGCACTGCCGGCGGCAAGTCATTGTTTGATTGGCTGCAAACCTTATATCCGATATGGGCTGAACTGACTCCGGAGGACATCTATATCAGTGCTAAATTAGGGCTGGCCGAATTGATGTTGTCGGGTGCCACCACCGTGGCTGATCATTTATATTTATTTCCGAATGGCGCGCGTCTCGATGACGAAATTCGCGCGGCGCAAGAACTCGGCGTTCGGTTCCATCCAACCCGTGGCAGCATGAGTTTGGGTCAAAGCGATGGCGGTCTGCCACCTGATCGAATCTGCGAAAATGAAGCCAGCATCTTGTCTGACTGTGACCGAGTGATTGCGGAGTTTCATGATCCTGAGTCATTTTCCATGTTACGAATTGGTTTGGCGCCCTGCTCGCCTTTCAGCGTGACGCCCGAGTTAATGCGCAAAACGGCGGAACTGGCGCGCCGTCATAAAGCGGTTAATTTGCATACGCATTTAGCGGAAACGCTCGATGAAAATCGTTTTTGTGCAGAAAAGTTTGGGATGCGCCCGCTGGAATATGTCGAGAGTCTTGGCTGGAAGGGAGATGATGTCTGGTTTGCTCACATGGTTCACCCGAGCGCGAGTGAAGTGAAAAGATTGGCAGAGCATCAAAGCGGGGTTTGTCATTGCCCCAGCAGTAACATGATTTTGGCTTCGGGCATTGCCCCAGTTCGTGAAATGCGCGACGCCGGGGTACGTGTCGGCTTAGGTGTTGATGGTTCGGCGAGTAACGACGGCAATCAGCTGTTGGGTGAAGCCCGTCAGGCGATGTTGTTGCAGCGAGTCGGCTGGCCGGGCTTCGAGTCTTCCGCCGATCGGTTTTCGGCGCGCGAAGCGCTGGAGGTCGCCACTTTGGGTGGTGCGAAAGTGTTGGGACGCGAGGATATCGGCAGTCTTGAAGTCGGCAAGGCCGCTGACTTGGTGGCTTATCGGGTCGATGGAATTAATCATGCTGGCGCGATTCATGACCCAGTCGCCGCGCTACTGACCTGTGCACCTGTCAATGCATGGCTATCCTGCATCAATGGTCAGGTCGTTATCGAACAAGGAGTGCTGAAAGATCTAGATGTGGATGCCCTCGTCGCGAAACACAATCAAGCGGCTACTGATTTGGTCAAGCGTGCGGCTAGTCGAACCCCCGACCCGGCTCAATAAAGAGCGTTTTTTTCTATTCGTATTTCTAATCGAGTCGCTATTTGAGCAGCTGGTCGAGGTCACGGATGAAGCCTGTGATCCGAAGTCTGTGTGTTGGATCAACTATCAAAATTAGTCTAATTTGTCAGCCGATAACCCATTAGGTTTGACCGTTGGTCAGTCTGAAATGATCTCAAACGGTTTATTTGATATGCTTTTCATTAGGCACGGAGAATGCCCCAACCTAGGCAACAAAATTCGTCTGGTTTGTTTTCGTTTGAGTTTGATCGCTTGAGCAGCAGTTGACTTTCTTCTTGGATTGGCGTTTTTTCGCTTGTTGAATAATTTTTTAGACCGCAACCGCTGGTTCATTGGTTTTCAGCGCAGATCAAAGCATCCAAATAGTGAATTGAGGAGCTTGAAATGAATTGTTTTCGCAAACTGGCAACTACCTTCTTAGTTGTTACCCTATTTTATTCAACCCAAAGTTGGTCAGCCAACACCACGCATGACGTGATTGTGGTGGGTGCTGGCAGTGCTGGTCTGTATGCAGCAAGAAACTTGGTCGATGAAGGTTATCAAGTTTTGATAATCGAAGCTGCTGGTCGAATCGGCGGTCGGGTCTATAGCCAAACTTTAGGCAACACCCGAATCGAAATGGGTGCGGAAGAGCATTATCTGAAGGATGGCAACAATCCGGTTTGGCCGGCGATTCGTGGGAAATTCGGCAACTCAGTGTATGTTGAGGCTTATCAAGGTTCGGAAGTTTATTCGATGGACGGTGGCAAAAGCACTTGCTGGTCGGGCGGAGGCGCAACTCTTAATTGCGGCAATGACGCCGATGTTGGTAAGTTTCTTGATTTTTATGACAGCTATTGGATGCTGAATCAGCACCCAAATCCGAACAATACGATGCGCGACTTTGTTCGAGACGACTACTCGGTCAACCCGGGTGATCGTGATTATCACGTGTATGAAAATTATTTTGCAGGCGGCGTGTTTGCCACCAATCTGGACAAACTTGGCGCTAGGAGCCTAGCGCTGCAAGACAATCAATGGGATCTGTCAGAAGGCGTTATGGTCATCGGCGATCCGTCTTTGGGTTATTCGGACGCTTTGCAAACCGTCTGGTGGGATGACCTGCTGTTGAATGCGAAAACTGAGTTGCTGCTCGAAAGCGCGGTGGTGGCGATTGATACCAGCGGCGACGATGTTGTTGTGACCGATATTAACGGTGATCTGCATGCTGCGCGGCAGGTGATTGTCACTGTCTCTATCGGCGTGCTGCAAGCTGAAAAAATCGATTTTGTACCGGACCTGCCAACGGCAACGATAGCTGCCTATAACGGAATTGGGATTGACCAAGGGATGAAGGTCGCGATGCGCTTTGCCTTGCCTTGGTGGAAAACTCGCGGCGACACGAATCTTGGTTGGCTGGTGACTGAAGGTTTGGCCGGCGCATGCTGGGTGCCAAGCGACTATAAGGTTGGCAGCAAAGACCATATTCTGATGTGCTATCCAATGGGTGAAAATGCCCGCGAGTTGAACGCCATCGCAACAGCAGCGGTGGGCGATAATTCTGGTGTTGGTGATCAAGCCATTATTGACGCCATCCTCGCTGATTTGGACCAAACCTTCCCTAGTGCACCGAATGCCGCCAGTGCGAATTTTAGGGAGGGAAAAGTCAAGAATTGGGGTGCTGATCCTTATCAAATGGGCGTTTATTCTTACCCTAAGATTGGCACTTATACCTCGGCAAATAAGAGCCGACGCCTCGATCTTCAAGCGCCGGTGGCTAGCAATCGAGTATTTTTTGCCGGAGAAGGAACACACCATACCCATCCGTCAACTGTGGTAGGCGCGTTGCATGAAGGTGAGCGAGCCGCGATTAGGGTCGATTCGGTAAACGGAAAACCAAATAATCCACCCGAGCTTCCAGGGCCAGATGAGACGCCACCTGAACTCTCTCTAGCGGGTGAAGCAGAAATTAATTTATATCAACACAGCCCATTTATCGACCTAGGTGCTTCTGCGGTCGATGATCGTGATGGTGATTTGACTAGTTCGATCAATCTGGAAGTTCGCAATCAAGCAGAAGTGCTTGTCAGCTCGGTTGATAGCAGCTTGCTAGGAGAGGTTTATACGCTCACTTACCTTGTATCGGATGGCACCGGCAATCTTGCCTCTGCGATCCGAACCGTCGCCATCATTCGTGATGATATTCCTCCGAGTATCATCATGAATGGTGCGATCACACTCAGCATTGTGGTGGGTGAGCGCTATGACGACCTTGGCGCAAGCGCATCGGATAATGTTGATGGTGATATCACCGCGCAGATCGAAATCGTAAATAACGTGGTTAACACAGAAATAGGAAGTTATCAGGTGGTCTACAGCGTTACCGATCGAGGTGACAACACAAGTCAGGCCATTCGCAGCGTTTCGGTAACCGAGTTTGTTGATCTAATAGCTCCGATTCTGACCTTGAATGGCGAGGACACACTGACATTAGAGCTAGGCGACACTTACAAAGAACTCGGTGCCACGGCGATTGATGATATTGATGGCAATATCAGCAGCAAAATTTCCATTTCAGGGTCGGTTAACACCGCAGTCGCAGGCAACTACTCTATTGTCTATTCGGTTTCTGATGTCGCCGGTAATGCGGTGAGTGAAACTCGCAAGATAACCGTCAGGGGGATTACCCTGACGCCTGACTCGGCCGAATTTATAGCGGGGCACCCGATTGTGATCCACTATAACGAAGGCTCTGGCAGCAAGCGTGACTGGATCGGACTCTATCTCACTGGCAGCGAACCAAGTGATGGTCGCTCACACAGAAATTATCTTGATTGGGCTTACACCAATGGTAAAAGCGGCACGGCTAGTTTCGACGCGTTGTCAATTGGCGACTATACGGCGATTTTGTTTTCCAAAAACAGTTGGAATTTCTATGGTGAATCGGCAACGTTTTCAGTCATCGCTGATCCCGAAGGCCCACCGATAGTTGCGGATGTGATAACCATCCTTAAGGCAGAGTTCAAGCGTAAGAAAGGCGAGTTGAAAGTTCAGGCACGCAGCTCAGATGGCACTTCAGTCAATCTGACGGTAGTCGATTTTGGGCCCATGAAGGCCAAGAAGAAGAAATTCGAATTCAAGCAAAAAGGCGTTGATCAAGACGATATCCCGCTTGAAATAACGATCATATCTTCGAAAGGCGGCACCGCCTCGAAGCAAGTCAAAATCAAATGAAAACCAATCAAGGGATCAATGTTGATTTATTTATATCGCTTGATTCGAATTGATTGAATCTACGACCGGCAAGCTAGAAAGCGTCGCTACTCTGGCTTGTCGTGTTTAGAGACTTGCTCAATCCGCCAGCTTTGTGATATTGGGAGTTTTTGCTTGGCAGATGACTTTGCCGCCGATAGGATCAGATTCTTAGGAATGTTGTGAGAAAAGTTTTGGTTTTTGGCTATCTGTCGGTCGGGCGCGACAACAGTCGGTTGATGACACCTTCTTTTTTGATTTCGGATAAGGCTTGATTGATTGCCGGAATATACTCTGCTGCGCCAGATTTGCGCGACAGACCCAGATAAAAAACCTCCGTGACCCCGCAAAAATTCGCCGAACGGATATTGGCATCAGGATATCTTGCCGCCAGTGCATAACCGACCACATCGTTGGCGAGCACAGCGCCCACTCGATTTGAACTCAGCATCGCAAACAGATTTTCCACCGAAGGTGCTTCAACAACCGATAGTAAACCTTTTGATATTGCTTGATCAAAATCCTCTCCGTAGCTGTAGCCTCGAGTAACCGCGAGGCGCAGTGGGTTCAGATCGGCGCAATTTTCACCGGCCAAACCTTTAGGGTATTGGTTGTCCGAATACCAGATTTTTCCTGTTGCTTGCAAGACGGGATCAGAGAACGCCATGTACTTTTCGCGCTTTGCGTTCTTCAGCAACATGACAATGCCATCTTTTCTACCATTTTCAACTTCTTGCAGCGCACGCTTCCATGGAACCAGCGGGAAGCTCGGTTGAAGGTCGTCCACGCGATCAAACAATTGATTGGTAATATCGATGGCGATGCCACCGACTGCCTGCGAGCCCAATTCACCTTCAACAAATGGGGGCCAGGGATCTCCAGAGAGTGTCAGTACTCGTGCTGCAAAAACTTGTTGAACCGGAATCAAACAAAGAAAGGTCAGGAACAGCGTCTTCGCCACAGCGAATAGACAAGGTCTAATGTCGCCTGCGCTCGAAGCACTGATTTTGCTTATTGAATTACCAGTGGTTTGACCCAGTGTCGCTTTGGGTAAATGCAAGTAGGTGGTCATTACGAATTGCCTCTAAGCTGTTCAAGATGTTCAACTGCTTGTTGAACATGTATGAACTCCATCGGCTTATTTATGTAATCCTTAACGACCTCAAAAGATTTTGCGCGTTCGATATCTTTTGGGTTCAGCGAGGTGGTGAGCATCATGATGACCATGGAAGCGAAGTTATTGCCCAACGCCTTTGTCGCGGCTTCAAGAAATTCAAAACCATCCATTTGCGGCATTCTGATATCGAGAAAAATGACATCAATGGGCGGGTTAGAGGTATCCGCTAAAAACTCTAGAGCATCCTTGGCATAGGTAAACTCATAAATGTCGTCGACGAGTTCAGATTTTTTTAGAACTGACTTATAGATCATCCGATCAATAGATTCATCGTCGATTAGCATGACTGATTTGATTGGTTTAGCTTGCATTTGGTTTCCTAAAAATAATTCGAAATTCAGACCCTTCACCCGGTGTCGAAATAACATCGATTCTGCCATTGTGGTTACTAACGACTCGTGTGCAAAGTGCCAGACCAAGACCGGAGCCTGGGTACTCATCATAGGTGTGTAATCGTTGGAACAGACTAAAAATCTGCTGATTGTATTTGGCTTGAATGCCGATGCCGTTATCCGATACCGATATCGCGACTTCATCAGTGCCCTGATCCTGACTTGAGATCCGAATAAGGGGTTGCCTATTGGCGTCTCGGAATTTGATCGCGTTGCTCAGCAGGTTATGAAAGAGCACCCGTATTTGACTCGGAATGCCAAGCAGTTCCGGTAGCGGCTGGCGGTCTAATTCGGCATTGGCTGTTTCTAAATCGGCTTTGTTATCTGCAATTATTTCGTCGAATAGTTGATTCAAATCAACCAGTTCATGGGTTTGGATGTCGTTGACAGCACGGGCGTATTGGGACACGTCGGATATCAGATTCCCCATTCGGTTGAGCGTATTACCCGAGGCATCGAGTAAGGTCTGACCCTCTTCGTCGAGGCTGTTTCTATGGCTTTCTTGCAGTCGGTTCAGCAACATACAGGCTGTATTGGTTGGAGACTTTAGGTCATGGGAAAGAGCGTAAGCAAACTCTGATTGTTCCCGATTAGTGGTCATTAATTGATCGTTGGTCTGCTCCAGCTCTCCGATTGCCTGACGCAACTCATCGCGAACGCGATTCAGGGTGTCGACGACCTGGTCGAGATCGTCATCTCCCGATTGTTTCTTTCGATCTAGCGCCAGCGACTTGTTGCCGGTCCACCAAACGGTTCGACTGACTGTTTGTGCAATGCGGTGAAGGTGTCGAGTGATGAAGTGGTAAACTAAGATCAGCATAATTCCGGTGGCCACTAGTGTTTTGACAAAGTTGGTCAACACGATTGACAAGAACTGAGCTCGAATATCAGCCCATAATCGTGTAAAACTTAGCCCAAGCTGGAGTCGACCGACCAACAACTCAGATCCATCTTCCCTCTGATATCGCAGATCAAAATAGCGTTCTTCATCTAGTTTGCTATCGGCTTGGCCACGAATAAACTGCTCGCCACTGGCTGCATTGATTTCGATGTAGGCGACGTCGACGTTTGAGGCGATACCATCTAACAAGGTTTCTGCCTGATCGAAATTAAACTCCCAAAGCGCTGCGGTCAAACTCGGGACGAAACTCCGTTCGATGGACTCGAATGAACCGATGACATGAGCGCGTTCACGTTCGTAGTTGGAATAGAGTTGCACACCTGCTGCAATCGAGGATAAAACGGCACTAATCAAGACCATTACCCCGACTAGATGAAGCCCTAGCCGGCCACCTATTTTTTTGTTTAACTTGCTTTGAGCTCCCACTATCGTCGCTTTTCTTATTACTAGTGTCAGAGCATAGAAGGATAGTAGTTAACCATCGCTTTTGCCAATAGGATCGTCA
>CBDTWQ010000011.1:0-16862 GCA_965364115.1 uncultured Gammaproteobacteria bacterium
GAGCGTCTACCACTGGCACTCGATCCAGCAAGTGAGTCGGAACTTTCAAGGAAGTCTTCTTATCTTGGATCGTAACCGCTCTCCTTTTGAGGTCTACTTTGCTCACTCGGCAGATTTTCGCGTTATCAGGCAAAATTTGCTGTAAATCCAACGCTCGAGACGCTCGAGTCAACGACTTTTGCTCTCGAGCTAACTGTTGAGTTAATTCCCTGACTTGCTGTCCAAGATCCTTGTTTTGCAGCTGCAGCTTATCGAAACGGTCTTGCAAAAGTCGGTCGTTAGTTTTTAGATTGGCGGCTATCGCTTTCGGTTTATTCTTGGCAGCTTCGTAACGGCTAATTTCGCTATAAAAACTGCGCAAGGTTTCACCCACCTTATTTTTCTGCGGCAGCTCAAAACGAATGCAGGGTAAATACTCTCGCGCATTGAGTGGGCTTGAATCAGATTCGTCACGTACATTACAACTAGCGCGAACGGCAAAAGTGAAACTATCTAAGCAGGAAAGAATGTTCTCAAGATTGGGGACAAATCCGTGGGCGTTCAGAACCGATTTAATCGTGCTCACCGGGTTTGAGAACAATAGTCGATCAATGGTCATAAAAAAATATTTGCGGTCTTCATCGAAATCGACTGCTGACAAACCGTTGCTCAGAGACGCGTTTTTGAGATCGATACCATCTTTCTCGTCAATCACTTCCAGAGTTTGATTCTTGAAAATCGCCATTTTTATTCAGAAACTATCACTTAAGTTGCAGATCAATATGACAAGAGTATAGGAGTAATATCAGCATCTTGTAGGTCAATCTGAAAGATATTGTTTAACTTATCTCGACCCGTGGCAATGAGTCACTCAGCAAAGGATTTCAGGATCGCGAGTGGTACAGAATAGATTGTCTGAGGTAGGCAAAAACGATAAAAGATTTAGATTACTGATCTCTCTCATTTAGCTTTGAAGGCACCACTAATGATTGGTTAAATGCCCATGTTGACCCTATTTGACCGATTTCCTGTTGATCTCATAAAACAAGGGGATTGAGGACGGTTGTAACCCTCTATCCATCTTCGGCAGATGGTTAGAGGGGCAGGAGTTTTCTAGGTGGAGCGTTTTCGAATATCTGACGACGTTTTATGCACGGTAAAACACGTCTCTGTCACCACAAGCTGAGCTTGGTTGAAGTCTACGACGATTATAGAAGACCGTTGATCATCTGGATCAGTGATTTAATCAGCGCAAAGTACTTATCTTGAAAAGCAATGATCAGAATTCCGATTGCCAACAGAATCAAGCCCTCGATGCGAACGCCCATGTTTCCTGGGACAAACCGATCAACCATCATTCGAACTTGAGATAAGGCACCACCTGACATAAACATCCCTAAAAGTGTGACCTCGATCAAGAAAAACAATGGATAGAATATGTTGACGAAAAAGGTAACGGCCTGCTTCGCACCTAGAAAGCCACCGATAGGTCCGACCATTCCCAATATCAAGCCGAGCCATGCGATCGCTATTAGTGAACCGATATTTTCTAGCGGATAGATCACACTGCGATGAGCCATGCCGCTCTCTCTACTACCAACAGCTAAGCGCCATAGACCAGCGAAAATCAGAATCGCGATCAACAAGTAAGTCAGCAAATTGGGGTCGAAAAAATTAGCGAAGACACTTTGCCCGCTGTCTGGATATTGGGTATTAATCCCCGCAAAGGTAAAAAAGTCACGTATCGGTCCGACGGATCGGAACCAACTTCCTTTGCCGATCAATATCGCAACAAACAAGCCGATACAGGCATATGGGATAATATTGTCTTGCAGTCTTTGAAGTTGTTTATTAAACATATTTCTCGGCTACTGGTTAGTTAAAGGTTTGGCTGTGCAAGGAGTAAGTATAGTCGAGATATAAAACTATCAAGCTCGAAACCCGATCATCTGCCAAACACACTGATTAGTGCCCACCTGAAAATTCCGTATTCTCCTGAAGCTGTTCATTAAGAAAGCCGAAATAGATGGATTGAGTGAGAAGCATCAAGCAATGAATTTGACAGTCCATGTAGTAGGTCAGTGAAGAGCATAAATCAAGCTGGCAAATAGCGTAATTTTGCACACGGTGATTTTTAAATACAGTCTTTTTTATCAACTATACTCACCTGCAAATCCATTACCTTTGTCGAATATTCTCAGTGATCCGTGTTTTAAAGAAGCGATTTCAAGGTCTACTCGGTGGCCCCTCATCGAGCATAGTGATCGTCGTCTTGATGTTGCTATTTGGCACCGTCAGTCAGGCGACTGCTGAAGAAGATGTAATAGTTACCGGAAAATTCGTCGTCAGTCTCAAAGGTGAGAGTGGACAGCGCGCTTGGGTGGTGAAGGCACTAGAGCAAAACGTCTATCGTGATCTAGCAGGATACACTCGAGTCGTACCCGTCCAAAAGTCACCTAACGAGAGCGCCCGTTGTCCGGGACGAGATGTAGACTGCCTACTCAAACTCTACGATGGCCTTGGGATAGACGGCATCATGCTAGGAACCGTTGACCGATCAGAGATCGACTTTGAGATTTATGATGTCGTCAACAAATTCCTAGTCAATACGGGTTCAATCAACATCGGTCGCGGCGCTAGCCTGCTTAAACTCCGCTTGGGCGCTTTCAATGCGTTTAAAATATTCATCGGAAAAGGCGGCATTCTTGACGACCGATATGGCATCGTCGACGAAGTTGAGGAAGAAGCTGAAACCAATCAAATAGTCGACGTTGAAGTTGCGGGCTCGAGTCAACGCCTCACCATTCTTATATCGATGGCGGCCGTCACTTGCCTACCCTTCCTGCTTTCGGTTTTCAGCCGCTCTATTCGACACCCGGAAAGGGCTAGAATTCTAATGCGGGGAATCTACCCATTCATGATCTTGAGCCTAGGCCTATTGGGGCTTCAATTCACCCTTGAGCCAAGTGGCACCAATATCATCAACATATTCCTCGACTTATTTGATGGCTTTTACTGGATTATGGCAGGGTTAGGCGGCGCCGCCTGGGGATGTTTCTTAATTGCCCATTTTAAAATTGTGGTGCCCCACCTGATGGGCCTGGAGCGAATTGAACAACGCAATCTAGGCAAACTATTACGCTCTTGTTTGACGACCTTAGTGGTCAAATCTTTAGTGGTTGCGGCATTTTATGGTGTCGTCTTCTATGGTGTTCTTTATCTCGGACAACTCTTTGCAGTCCGACAAGATGCGACCATATTGATACTTTTCCCAACGGCTGGACTCTACGTCTTTTGCTGGGTTGCCCTAATACTGGATGTTTTTGCGATGAGCATCGACATGAAGATCAGTGCCACAAAACTTAACTTCAAGAATGAATGGAATCAGAAAATTCGAACCTATTTCCTCGCCTACTTAAAACGTAACGGAATCAGCATCGATGAAAATCTCGTCAATGAGGTTGCTTTCATCCCCGGCAATCTCAGTGGCGTTGTGGCTTATAGCGGTGGGTTTAGCCGACCCCGAATCGCGATTGCCAAGGATTTGTTGATTTTTGCATTGGGCGATATTGAAGAAGCCGAAGCCGAAGAAATCCTAATGGAGGAACTTTTAACTTATGACGAAAGGTATGTAGAGCCCGAATTGCGTCAATTCAGTTTAATTCAAATCCTAGGCAAAGCGGGGCCAGCGAAGAAAGCGAAAATTTTACAAGCCTTTAAAGATAAAAAGCGGAATAAGCATATTGAAAAAATCAGGAGCTATTTCCAACGCGACCTGTCCCGCGTTAACCGGAATTTAGGCGCAATTAACCGGGACCTTTACTTGGGCTACATATCGCCAGCTCTGGATGGAAACCCCGACAACCTCTCACTGATGACAGGTTGTGCAAAGGATATGCGAGTGTTTGAGGACTTTTTAGTTGAATACTCGAAGCGACACGAACCGCATGACGAAGCTGAAGAAGTCGATGATTCCAGTGAGTTTGATATGGATTTCCTGTTTGGTGCTCTACTTCACAAATTTGGCGGAATTCTTCGCTACGATACCATTTTTTCAACGACAAGCCTGTATTTCACGGGCAAGAAAAACTTCAAGGAAAGTCGATTTTCCTTCCCTTTCGCAAAACACTTCGCATTGATTTCCGATACGTTTGTGGTGCTGAACTTTGGCCTCAATCATCTAATTCAACATCTATACTACAAGACCACTAATGACCCTTCCCATCTGACCTATAAAGGCCTGCCTAGCTTAACCTTGGAAAGTCAGGCAAAGATCATGTATGAGTCTAAACAACTGATTGAATCTCGGCGCCCTCCTTGGTTTAGAACCGATGAACTAGAACGAATTACCTGGCTATCACGCTTTTCCCCAGAGCCAATCGAAAGAGACGATGCTGCAAACTCAAAGTCGAAACGAATTTTTAGACTATCCTTATTTACAAGCCTTATTGGGCTTGCAGCACTCGCTGGTTTTTATTCCTTCATCTATCACCCTGAGTATGTTCAGGAGATAGCCATCGAGGAACAAAAGATCGCTGATGCAATTGAAAAAGCGGAAAAAAAGGCTGCGAAAGAAGCAGAAATAGCGGCAAAGCAGCTCGGCGTTAAGAAGTAATGGCGAAAATAAAGACGAAGGCAAATTGTTCAATGATTCGTCTCAACATGATTAAAGACATTCGGTGACATAGAAGATGACGAAAGACAAAGACGACAGCTATCCGACAGATGATGACTATCCGGTCGACGACGATAACATAGGTAACTACGTCGATGATGATGATGATCAGGCATTAGACGATGACGATCAAGCACCAGTCGCCGACGATGACCAAGATTCAATCGCCGCAGCGATGGAACCTGAAATGGATGATCACAATGCCAAGGCCGCCGAAAATAAAGCTAATGCAGCCAAGAAATCGAAAGGTGGATACTTCCCTTCTTTCAACAAAGGCACCCGAGAAGTTAAGCAGTCTTCTGCCGGTGCTGGCTTCATCGGCCTAGTCGGCTTTTTTGTTATGTTGTTGATCTCATCAATTTTCTTTATCACTGAGAACTATTTCATATCGATGTTTACGATTTCGATCGGTCTGCTAATCTATGTCGCGGGTCTTGACCTCATCGTTCTCGCTTTTTCGACTTTCGTTATTTTCTTCTCATCGAAACACTTGAATAATAGAGCGACATCGTTGCAGCAAACCATTGTTGCGTTGAAAAACATACTCAACATCAAACGCGGCCGTGATGGCAACGTGGCCGTCGGGCCACTCGATAGTAACGTCTCAATTGAACTTCCTGACAATCCGCTTAGTCGTGATATTCAAGAACTAGTGGCCTCTGGAAAAACTTTCGATTACGCCGAATTCGTCGCTCATTTCTATTATCAGGAATGCCATGAACTCTATGAATCTTCTAGCGCTAACTATGATTTTGTCTCTGCAACCATGCCGTTGTTCGGCTTGATCGGCACCATCATCGGTTTGATTGCGATGTTCGACAGCCTCGGTTCCGACGTCACCGTTGAGTCGTTGTCTCCACAACTTGCTTTGGCACTGAAGACCACTCTTTATGGCGCCATTTTCTCTTCATTTTACAAGATCATCGGCACCCGCTTTGAGCGGCGAATGGTCGACCTCGACTACGACTACGATTCATTCTGCCGCGCCTTGCAGGTTATTGTCGACAATCGCAATCGTATTGAGATCAACCGCTGAGGGTTAGACGATGAAGAGTTTTGCAGACCCTCCCAAGCGAAAGAAGTCCGGTGGTGAACCTTGGCAGGTTATCTATACCGACCTTATGACCATCATCATGGTGTTCTTCGTTATCCTGTGGTCGCTTAATCAAGGCAAAGATGTTGGTGTCAGCGAGACTATTGGTGAAGTCAGCACACGACTCATCAGCCTACCGGGTGACGTGCTGTTCCCCCCTGGCAAGGATGAGATGTCGTTGGAAGGTAGCTCGGTATTCAAAAAGATCTTTTATGACGAGTCTGGGCAAGTTCTAAGGTTTGACGACAATGGTTTGACCAAGCGATTGCTGGTGGTGCACGGACACACCGATGGAGATGGCAAAAAGGCTTCAAACTTCAATCTTGGTTTTCGACGCGCTTATGCCGCCTACAATGAAATTCTGAAGTTTAATGAAGAGGTGGCCAATCACGCGGTTATTTGCTCGCATGCAGACAATACGCCTCAGTTGGAAGTGCCTAAATTTGAAGGCAACGTCTCCAAGGCACAGCGAGATGCGCTGAAGGCAACCAAGGCAAAGAATCGTCGAATTACGATTGAAGATACCACTACGAATAATCTTGAAGCGGAATAATGCGTTTATTCATTCGAATTAAGTGCTATTTTGAAGCCAAGTTTATCAGACTAAAAGAGTCTGGTTATGACTATGTTCGTTTCGATGTAGGTATGAATAGTTCACTCCTAGTGTTGATTCTGCTAGTGCTTACTTTTATTTCGGTTCAACGTGATGTACTTGATTGGAACTACCTGAAAGGTTCTGAACCTTCGCTGTCATTTTTAATCGGTTTCTTCTCGGTGATGTTCGGCGTGATGTTCTACAAATATTGGGGACTCGCGGGCAAGAGCGCACATTCGTTGCATTTTTCCAAGACCCGATTATTGCCTGATAAAGCCAACATCATCGCCAGCGTTAAGGACTTTTCTTTTGCCGCCGGAAGCCATCTAACATTTAAACCAGTCGAACTCGCATCGATCACCCGAAAACTTATGAGCGTCGCGATTTTCTTCAATTTAGCATTAATTACCTTAGACAACATCGGCTATGACAAGCTAGAAGCCTTACCCGCTGAAATGATGGCGACCGGAACCAACTTTTGCCCAGTGGAGGAAGAAGCTGAGGAAGAACCTCCTAAAGATGGTTGCGAGTTAATCATTCGGGCGTTCGAACTTGGCTACGCCAAAGATCTGGGTGTTTGCGAACCAGAAGAAATCGACATTCAAAATTTGGAAGTTTGCCAAAAACGACGCGTCAGTGAACCCTTCCTGCACTATATGACAAGAGTTATGACCACCTCGGTCAACTCTTTGGTCAGTATTTTGAACATGGACACGGTCAACCGAGTAAGACAGAAATTCGAAAGGCAACTCGAGAACGCGGAAGAATTGCGAGACTATCAAGCTTATGCGATGAGCGCCTCACCAAGGTCTTCGCATCATATTTGGACCAATCTTCCTCACCCGGAAAACGCAGTGGTTCGGTATTATCGAGAAGTGTTCGAACCCAGTTATTGCCTCGCGAGGTTCCAGAATCAAAACAACATGGTTGATATAAAAGACGGTGATCCACGGACTGACAGTAAGGTGATGGAGCATGTTTATGGCCAACTACTGTTCAATCCGAAGAGCAAAATCACGGTCGGTTTTTGCAAAGAGTTCAAAATTCACTGGGGCGCTGAAATCGACATTTGCGATCAAATGGCTAGCAGTCCAGAAACCATTCTAGAACAGCAAGGCGTGCTAGCAGACGTTTCTTTGGTGCTTAGACGGCATGACATCGCCAATACCATTATTAGTTTAGATGAAGCACTACTGAAAATAGACAAACCAAAAGAGCCAGCGCCGGACGCAAAGTCAGCAAAGTCAACGGCAATTGCGACTGCACTAAAGGATACAGCTGCGACGACAGTTTCGACAACGCGCTTGGAAACACCTACCACGACGGCTGTGACAGTCCCCGCCGAAACACCGACAGCAACAGCGCCAACTATTCTCGGGATAAAAAATGCGATAAAAGATGCGAAAACAGCGGCGAAAACAGTCGCGGATACTGCGGCGGATACAGCGGCGAAAGCAACTACGATAACAGATACGATAACAGCTGCGATAAAGGACGCGATAACAACTGTGAAAACAGCCTTCAAAACAGCTGTAAAAACAGATGCGAAAACAGCCTTGAAAACCGCTGAGACAATAGCTACGACAATAGCTGCGAAAGCAAAAGCACTCGACGATAAAACCAAGGATAAAGTCGAGACAGGTAAAGATGGAAAAGAAAATTTGCAGGTCAGGGCAAAAGATGCACTAGTGAGCTTTCAATGCTTTATGCAAAACGAGGAGCCGAAGAGTCGTACCTTAGAACAGTCTTTTAAGCTAAAACAAACTGCATTTAACTTGAAGACCCGATACTTCCCTAAACTAAAGGGCAAAGGGGAATCGCAAATTGCAATGTATAACGACCTTGCCAAGTTGTTGGAAGGTAGCTTTCATTACTCACAATTTAACTCACGCTCCGACATTGATCTAGAAGACAAGCAAGATGGTGGCGGCGAAACGGCGAAAAAATTGGCTGATCCAAACTTTCTTTTTTCACGATTAGAATCGCTAAAAAATGTTGATATTTTTCTCGGCAATGATTGGATCTTAGAACGTGAAGATCTGCTCGGGGTATATCCCTATCACGTGCACCTACAAAACTATGTTGGCAGCTTTCGCACAGCCTATCGTGATAACCGAGGTCGGCTATGAGAATTTTCTTCTCAGTTCTTAGTATTTGCCTGATGCTAGGTTTGAGCAATCAAACCAGTGCCAAAGAACCTTATCTTCAGGAGAATCGTGAAGCCTATATAGCGAGCGTTCTAGAGGCGTTCTATGACACCGAGATGCTAGCTATTTCTAATACCTTCAAATATTTGAGTGTGGCTGAGCGAAATCACTGTAAATCAAACGATTCAGACCTCCGCGCCGATTGCCTCTTAAGTTATGTCACCAAAAACTGCGTCACTATGGGTAGCCCAACGTTAGTTAGAAATTGCGAACTATATTCCGACGCTATCGTGGTTAATAAGTTAGCCGTAAAAACCTTCATCGGCCGATCCGAACGTTATCAAATGATGAAAAATAAGGACGTCGAGTTTCGCTTAGCTATGCGAAATCGTTTATCACAAAAATATGGCAAGATTGTTACCCACTTCTCTCTGACGTCAAACTCAAACTGCCGAGCTCTTGATTTCAATTGCCTGGCAAGAGGACTTGATCAGTTCTGCCTTGGCTATGCCAACACTAAAAGCCTGTCTTGGCAACACTGTATCGGCTCTGCCACCTGGTTTATAGGCACGGCTAAAGCGAATTCAAAAAGCGAGTAAAAGATGTCGTCGAGAATGAAAAAAACTTTCTCCCAAGAGATGCGAAACCTTGACGCGGCTGGCCTGCTGAGAGAAGAGAACATTGTTACAAAAAGCAACAGCATGGAACTGCAGATGGACTCGGGTGGCTCTCTGATTAATTTCATCGACAATGACTTTTTGGGGTGGCAGTTCAATGATGAAGTTCGCCGAAGTGCCAGTGAGGCTTGTTCGCGCTATGGTGCCGGTAGCACCTGTTCACGTGCCACTGTAGGCACCCAAGATTTGATAAAGGACCTCGAAGAAAAGCTAGCTAACTTCTTATCGGCTGAAGATTGCATTGTTTTTCCGTCTAGCTATGCCGCATATATGGCCATTTTCGAACCGCTGACCAATCACAAAGACAAAATTATCATCGATGAATTGTGCAGCCCAGGCCTACTTGATGGAACCCAACTGTCTAGCGCAAGACTGGTGCCTTATTTACACAATGACGACGAAAGCTTGGAATACCATCTCAAATGCTCGCAGAGTTCACGCTTTCGACTAATTGTCACCGACGGTGTTTTCGCCACCACTGGCCAATGCGCTAAGCTTCAACAGATTGAGGCATTAAAATCGACCTACGATGCAATATGCCTCGTTGATGACAGCCTTGGTCTCGGGATTCTGGGTGCTTCGGGTCGCGGCACGCACAGCCACCTGGAAATAAACCAACAATCGGATCTAGTTAGCGGTTCATTCGGTTATGCATTGGGTAATGTGGGAGGTGGCTTTGTTGCCGGTTCAAACGAGTTGATCAGCTGGCTTAAGAACACCTCACGTCCGTATATTCTTTCCGAGCCGCTGTCTGCAGTGAACGCAGCATCCGTATCGAAAGTGATCGACATGTTGCAATCAGGTGGTTCGGCCGTCGACCAACTGATGGCTAACGCAGCACATGCCAAAGATGGATTGTCACAACTAGACATCAAGATGATCGAAAACGGCCACGCCATTATTTGTGTTGAAGTTGGTTCGGCGATGAATGCACAGAAAATGGTGGAATTCATGTTTTCTAAAGGTTTACTAGTGAGCGGGTTGTGTTATCCAAATACACCGGAAGACGAATCGATCATTCGAATGAATCTGACTGCGAACCATTCACAGGGCCAAATCGACGAAATGGTTAGTGCCGTCGATCAAGGTCTCAAACAGTTTAAATAAGCCAATTCCCTAAACCTGAAACCAATAGCCATAGAATGACATACAGCTTACTCAATTTCTCAGCTTCAACCGACAAAGACCAGCTGCCTGCGGGGCAAGCAAATTCAGATCTTAGTTGTCAAATCATCATTGAGCCAGTGGCCACTGACGATGAAGATCGAAGTTGGTCAACGCGAGCCAATATTTGTCTGTTAGTCGATTGCAGCGGCTCAATGCATGGCAGAAAATTTGAAGCGGCCGTCGCGACCGCGAAAATGATTGTTGATATTCTGCACGAACGTCACATGCTCTCATTAGTCGCGTTCCAGACACGCAGCCATATCATTTTCCAAAATGCCGTGCCCTCTGCCGACAACAAAGAATTCTTGAAAAGCGAAATTGATCATCTCGAGCGCCATTTAGGAGGGATGACAGATCTTGCATCAGGAATCGAACACGCGATGGAGGGCTTTGCAAACTCCACTGCCGATTCAAACATTGTGTTGATTATTTCTGACGGTGAGCCCAACTCCGTTGAAAAGGCTCAAAAGCAAGCTGAACTGGCAAGCCAAGCAGGCGTTCAGTTTCATGCTGTTGGCATCGGTGACTCTTACAACGCGGATCAGCTTCTCGGCATTGTGACGCCTTCCAATGGCGCGGTTTACGGCGACAGTGAAGTCGCAAATATCGATAAGATTTTTCGCAACCTGATCAATCGGATCGACCGCATCTTTGCGACTAACGTCAGGCTTGAAATCGAATTCGATGGTCGCGCCTATTTACACAAAGTCTTTAGAACCAGACCGGCAAGGGCTCCACTAGATATATCCAAGTTGGACAAGTCTGACACGAGTTTGAACCTTCAAGTGGGAAATATTGAAGGTGACAAAATCTATGAATTCCTGTTGCAATTCGATCTTGACCCGTTCGAAGCCGGTGTAGCCGAACTGATCAGGATCAAATTTTTCTATGATGTGCATGCCAATGGAGTCAGGCAAACGGAATCGGTCGACTACGATCTCCATGTCACTTTCACGGGAGACGAACCCGAACCGGAGCCTGAGCCTGAGCCAATACCTGAGCCGGAGCCCGAACCGGAGCCAGTGCCTGAACCTGTCCGAGAGACTGTAAGGGAACCAGTTCAGGAACCTGTGTGGCAACCTGTTCGGGAACCTACTAAGAGATCAGAACCCGAACCTGAGCCAGACGACGAACTCGAACCGGTTTACGATTTCACCAATGCCAGTATGTTCGATTTGGTGCTCATCGATGCTGGCCCCGAGCCAATTCGTTTGATGCGTGATCTTCGTAATGCCACCGAGATGGAACTACATGTTATTTCTTCCCTGATTCGCGGCAACAATTGCACCCTTTCATCGTTCAAAGACATACTCGCGGCGGATCGGTTAAAGCAAGTAGTGGCCAATGCTGGCGCGCGCGCTCAGGTTCGCCCACGCGAACGAATACTCCTTAACGAGGTAATAGAATAGCCTCCTTTGTAAGAGGCAACCGAAGAGCACTATAGAGCGTGTGAACTCGGCAAAACGTCAAGTCTTGGATGGTTTTTACCCTTGTTACGCTTGATCTGCTGATCTAAGCACTCGATCTATTCAGATCAATTATTTAGCCACAATAGCTGTCGTAAACAACTGACGATAGTTATAATCTCGGCTTCGCCCTTTCATCCCTAAACTACCATGGCCGCTATTCGAAAAGTTGTGATCCCTGTTGCCGGTCTAGGCACTCGCGTGTTGCCCGCTAGCAAAGTGATTCCCAAGGAAATGTTGACGATTGTCGATAAGCCCGTCATACAGTATGTCGTTGAAGAGGCCATTGCGGCGGGTTTAACCGATATTATTTTGGTTACTCGGGCGGGTAAAACCTCAATCGAAGAGCATTTCGCCCCCCATCCGGAACTGGAAGCCATTTTAAGCCAGAAGGGCAAAACCGAACTACTTGAATCGATCAAAGACATTTTGCCAACCGGAATAAACCTCTCAACCGTCACCCAGGACCAACCACTCGGATTGGGACATGCCGTGCTGTGCGCAGCACCACTGGTTGCAGGAGAGGACTTTGTGGTTAGTTTACCTGATGTTTTGATTTTCAATCCGCGCGGTCAGCATAATCAAGATATGGAAATGCTAGTGGCCCATTTCAAACAGCATCAAAACGCACAAATCATGGTTGAAACGGTTGCACCTACCGAAGTCGATCGATATGGCATTGTTGACTGTGGAGGTGCCGAGTTCGAACCAGGCAGTAGTCATGAAATTTTGGCGATGGTCGAAAAACCAGCGGTCGACAAAGCGCCATCGAATCAATCAATTGCTGGGCGCTACGTATTACCTGGCCGAATCATGGAAATATTGAAAACCACTCGATCTGGCATCGGTGATGAAATTCAACTGACCGACGCCATTAATCAGCTGATTACCGAAGAGTCTGTGCGGGCCACCAGCATGATTGGAAAAACCTATGACTGTGGTCACAAACTCGGCTACTTGATCGCCAATACACGGTTTGCAATGGCTCATCAGGAGCTAGGCGAAGATTTCAAAACCTGGCTAAGAGCTGAATCAGAATCGTTTTTGTAGGTCAGTGTTTTAACTTGAAACTGACCGCCGGGACATGGCTTCACTCTAGCGACTGCCGGATTTAAGCTAAGAAACTCCAAGTGATCTAAAGCGAACGCAGTTAGTTCGATCAGGTCTAGCCCGACCGAGCCTGGCCCGACCGAGTCTGCTCCGACCGAGTCTGCTCCGACCGAGTCTGGCTAGATCAGAGAGTTATATTGCAATGCATCAACGCGATGTAAAAGCGCAGGGAATGATTTGTCCATCCGTATACCTCGGTTAACCGGCATATTCTTTTACGACCTTCGAGCCTGCGATAAAATCATGCAGGCATCGTTTGTCCTTTCTAAATACCAATAAAAGGCCTAGTAGAACAACGAATGGACCCACTATAGGTATCAATGCAAGCAGACTTAAAGTGGCATATCTTAAGAAAAAGAGTTTCCATAGCGGCAGCATCTCGCTATTTTCAGCAGATACAATTTTGATCCCAAGCACCCATTTACCAATCGTTTGCCCACGTTTATGCAACAAGTAACCGTGAAAGAGCAAGTAAAGTGCCATGCCGACTAAAGATGAGAGAATTTGATCTAGCAATGAGAAATTTTGCTGTAATGCCTTTTCCCATTGGCCGGTTGCATAGAAAATGCCGTAGAAAGGCACCATGAATAACACGATGTCGACGAGGTATGCACCCAGCCTAGCCCATCTACTAGCCAACTCTACCGGTTGATCCGACTGCAAATCGCCTAGGTCAGCGGCGGGGGTAGCGTAAATATAATGGTCTTCCATGTTATTCCCCATCAACTCTAAAAAAAAGGTCGTGGACTGGGATTGACCACACTAATTCAGTACCTAAATAGGCTTTAGCCTAAAGTAATGGTCGGCGTGATAGTCTCTAAAACAATTGTCGAGTGATATCTTTCGAGAGTCGGCCACTCTGCTTAATTTGATAACTATTGAACCCGTCGCGTTTTGAAATCAACTCTAAAACGTATTTAACCTGAGGGTCTATGCTGGATCGCGAATCAATCTTGATCTCGAAATTATATTTGCCTCCCGCCTGGATGCGACCTTTACCGTCGACCTGCAGGCTAGCATCGAGATCTTTGATTTTGATGTCGTAACGTTTAGGGTTGCCGGTGAAATCAAACCGCATATTGCCAATATCGATCTTAATTCCTTCGTCATCTAAGCCGAGACCTCGCCAAATCATCTTACCAGCAAGCTTCGTCGGTTTACCGTCTACTACTAGCAAATCATTAATCACCAGCTCCAATCTTCCCGAGGGCCGCACTGGTAGATCAGGAAAATGCACCACCAATTCTTTGGCAGCGTAATTAATTTTAGCATGACTAATTTCAACCGCACCATTGGCAGGATCAAAGGCAATGTCGATTTTGCCTCGCCGATAGCGAATCCGATAACAAACTTTGAACAAGGCGATGCAGGAGGGCCGATAACGATAAGTGACTGATTTCATCGGAAAACCATGCAATTTCACCTGACGAGCTTTACCTTTCAATAAGGTTCCATCGACGTCACTCAAGCGAATGTCTTTTGGCAAATCGATTCGCGATAAAACCACCTGCACCGGCAAAGTAAAGATAAGAGCTAGCAGCAGTGCCAGCACAAAAAACAAAATATAGTGCCAGGTTTTAAATTTTTTTTTCATAATGCTAGGGACGAAAAAGAATCAAATTACTATCGACAAAGCCCGGGCTTTCAGAGGGGGTAATTCGAATATCTCTGACCTCCAAACCACTCGAGTAAATCAATGCGACGAAGGTCACGAGTCGATTGAAATTAACACCGCTAAAACGCATTCGAATAACGTCATCATCGACCGGGGAAATCTGTGATAGTTGCTCGCTCAACCCTTGTTGGCGAACTGTTTGATCAACAAAGTTGGCCAAGCTGCCATCGATTGAAACCGTTGTTTGACTCGCCTCAACCGGCATCAATTGAGGTGTTATCGAACGCATCCATTCAAGGTCAGCCTGATATTGATCGATCTCAGATTTGGCCGTCTGTAGCCGCAGTTGATAGGGTTCAACGACAAAAGCATGGACTGTCAAAACCAATAAAATGATGATCGCGAAGGCCACGATTGCTTTTTCACGGAATGAGAATCGTGCCAAAAAATCACTCATCAACTGCGCCTCGCAACACCAGGCGGCCCGATATCAGGTCTGGTTTAATGCTTAGATTCTCCAGGCTGACTTGATCGACCTGTTCCTGAACCGCTGCATGAAGTGCTTCAATGTCTTTCAACTGCTTACTCGTAAGGTCAATGTTAAGACGATTATCTTGGTAACTGATACGGTCGATATTAACCGCAGCGAACTGGCTTCGAGCACTTGAAAATTCAAGCAATAACTTAATAAAGCTGCTGTCACCCTGCTCCACTCGCTGTTGTTTAAGTCGATTGATCAGCTGCTTTTTCAAATTATCTTCTGGCTGCAAACTAGCGCCAAAAAAGGGTTTTATCAATTCGTATTGTTGTTGCTTAATCGACCTGACTTCACCTTCCAATTGATGCAATGCAATGGCTTTATTGAAGCCGCTAACCGTCAGCAAAATAAACCACACTACCAACACCCAACGCCAAGCACGCGCAAGTTTGAGCCAGGGTGAGCTTAACTTGAATTCACGTTGTTGCAATTCGATCACACCGGCATTCAAAAACCCAACTTTTTCGGTGGTAAATGATTCAAATTGAACTTCATACTTTTCTATTTGAAATTCAGGTTGCTGGCTCGCCTCTGGAACAAAACAACACACTGATTCAAACTCAGCATCGCGGCCGACCATGTCAAGCGTTAGCGGCAAGGTCGCGCTATCACATTTCAGCCCATGAAAGTCGCCATAACGCAGCAACCAACCATCCGCTACTTCAATCAAGTTTACAGCGTCACCTTCACGCCAAGGGCATAGAAAAAGCTCGGGTATAATTTGTTGTAAACGCAAACCGTGACTGCGGACTATCGAGATGCATTGTTGCATCACCGATTTAGCGACTACCGCAATCGCAATCGGATTTTGCTGACTATCACCGATAGCGAAGTGCAGCGTATCAATGTCTTGTGCCAATCGGTCTTCCACTTGAAATTCGATGGCAGATAATAATTGCCGATTGGCTTTCTCTGGCAGACTGACCTCGGTCAAATAAACCCACTGCTGTGGAATCAAGATAGTCACCGGGTGCGGATGATCGGCAACTATCGTCGCTAAACCAGCGGTCGATGCTGACTGCCAAACTAAACTCGCACTGCTTTGATCACCAAGCAACGACCAACGCAGTTGATCAAATTCAAGGTCGATAAACTGCAACAGTAGTTTCACCTTAGTAATCTCACGTTAGTAATCTCGCCTTTGTAATTTCAGGTTTGCAATGCACGACTAAAACGACCCCAAGGTACGATTAATAACTTCGGTAGCGCCGGTGCTATTACGGTGGATTAAGGTGTTAAACTGCAGCACATGATCGCCCTGCACTACGTCTCCAAAAGCTCGAAAATATTCGGTCTGCACCATTAACCCATCAGCAACAATGCCTAGTTGCATTCGGCTGATGAACTCTGCTGCACTGTTAAACGGGGTTTCAGGCTGTTCCTCTACAAAAAGATCAGAATTGAGATTATCGTCTAAACTCCGATACAACTCAGCTGACATCGTATTCACGTTCAAGCCCGCGGTAGCTGGCAAAGCGGTGATAAAAGGTTTTAAAGCCGCGTAAATTTCATCCGTCATATGGTGGACCAGCAACAATTCACTGATATCAGTCATCTCACGGTTGGCAACTCGATAGTATTCATAATTATCTTCCATGCCGTCGGGATAGCGAACATCAAAATCAGGATCAATCCAGTCCATTAATGCCGGAATAAACTGATTATCGACCCCTAGATTGTCGCACAACCGGCTGAATCGACTAACCACAATCGCTGAATTAAGTAAACTATTCAGGTTAAATTTACCCTGCTCATCTTCGATGCGGCCCATCACGTAGCCGCCTTCAATGGGAGCAACTC
>CBDTWQ010000012.1:0-16763 GCA_965364115.1 uncultured Gammaproteobacteria bacterium
AAGAGCCTACGCCTCGGGGCAGGGTTATGTCAATTTATAAGTGTGTGTCCCTTCGTAGAAGTTGTCAGCATTGCCTAGAGAGCGGCATCGAGTTCGGGGATGGCTTCGAATAAATCTGCCACTAGACCATAATCTGCGACTTGGAAAATCGGTGCTTCACTGTCGTTGTTGATCGCGACGATCACCTTGCTCTCTTTCATTCCGGCCAAGTGTTGGATCGCACCGGAAATGCCGACCGCGATATATAAATCTGGCGCGATCACCTTGCCCGTCTGGCCGACCTGCAACTCGTTCGGCACGAATCCGGAGTCGACCGCGGCGCGCGAAGCACCAACAGCAGCGCCGAGCTTGTCCGCAATTGATTGCAACATTGCGAAATTATCGCCCGACTGCATTCCACGCCCACCAGAAACCACAATCTTGGCAGAAGTGAGATCAACTTTGTCGTTATTTGAAACCGCCTGTGAAATCCAGTTCGACAAGCCCGTATCGCCGCTGCCGCTGATCGCTTCGATGCTAGCAGACCCGCCTTCGACGGCCGCTGCTTCAAACTTGATAGTACGTACGGTGATCACTTTGATCGGATCAACCGACTGCACCGTGGCCAGCGCGTTACCGGCATAAATGGGACGCACAAAGGTATCTGCCGATTTGACTTCGACGATGTCGGAAATCTGCGCGACATCCAACAGCGCTGCCGCGCGCGGCAAAACATTTTTACCGAAAGTGGTCGCGGAAGCCAACACATGGCTATATCCAACAGCCTGCTCAACGATTAGCGCGGCCAGATTCTCAGCGAGATGGTGTGCAAAAGCAGCATCATCGGCAACTTTAACCTTGCTGACCCCAACTATTTTGGCCGCGGCTTCGGCGACAGCGGCACAGTTTTCACCGGCCACCAGCAAATCGATATCGCCACCAATTTCGACCGCCGCGGTGACCGCGTGCAGCGTTGTGGCAGATAATTGGTTGTTGTCGTGTTCGACAATCACTAAATTACTCATCGCTAAATCACCTTCGCTTCGTTGCGCAGCTTGTCGACCAATTCGCTGACGCTGTTGACAATAATCCCAGATGCCCGGCCTTCCGGCTCTTCCACCAGTAAGGTGGTGAGACGATTGGCAGTGTCGAGGCCCAGGCTATCGAGCTCGATCTTATCCATCGGCTTGCGCTTAGCTTTCATCACATCAGGTAGTTTGACGTAGCGCGGCTCATTGAGACGCAGATCAGCACTGACCACCATCGGCATTTTCACCCGAATAGTTTCGAGGCCTGCATCCACTTCACGTGTGATGGTTGCATGGTCGCCTTCGATTTCAATCTCTGAGGCAAAGGTCGCTTGCGACCAGCCGAGCAAGGCCGACAACATTTGTGTGGTCTGGTTGGAATCACCATCGATAGCTTGCTTACCACAAATCACTAAGCCAACCGATTCCTGCTCGGCAAGCTGTTTCAACACCTTAGCAATTGCGAGAGGTTCGAGGGCTTCATCGGTGACCACTTGGATCGCCCGATCCGCACCCATTGCCAAGCCGTGGCGCAGGGTCTCGTCGGTCTTGCCGCCGCCGACCGAGGCGACGATTATCTCATCGACCACACCGGCTTCGCGCAGGCGCAGCGCTTCCTCGAGTGCATTTTCACAAAAAGGATTCATCGTCATCTTGGCGTTTGCCAGATCGACGCCGGAACCGTCGGCTTTGACGCGGGCCTTGACCTGGGGGTCGAGTACGCGCTTCACACAGACCAATATCTTCATGATGCTCTAAGCTTCTCGTCAGCGGGATCGCGGTAACTACCCCGATCACCATCGATTAAGATCGACCGGGCTTGCAAGCAAACTCCGGTGCCAATATATTCGCTTCGATTTGCATTGTGTCGGCGGTTAAATCGTGAAGACCCAGCCGCCAGACCGCTCGAAGGCGAGATATTCTATCTATTATCACCCCAGAATCAAGCCTTCTGAAAGGCTTGAAGCGAGAACCCAACCATCTTAAGAGCCAATCAAAGCAACCCTCTATCCCGTGGTCTGTGCCTGTCGTCGGCACTCACTAGGAGTTTGATGGTAATGTTGCCTGAATCGGCGTGAAAATGCGGCTAGCGAATTGAATCCGGTGCGGATCGCGATCTCTTGTAAATTGAGTCGCGTATCGATCACCAAACGTCTTGCGACCTGCAACCGAAGGTGACGATAATAAGCGGCCGGCGATCGCTTCAAAGTTTGCTGAAAAAGCAGCTCAAGTGTGCGAACCGACAGTTCCATCTGCAACGCAATTTGTTTGACGTTGAGCGTATCATCAATGTGTTGCTCCATCACTTGAATCGCTGCTGCGACCCGCGGTTCATAGTTTTTCAGCAAACTGAGTGGCACCAGTGGCTGCGTTTCCGCCGCACTTTTACTGTTGTCGTATATAAACACACTGGCCACTTCCATCGCCAGCGGATGACCAAAGCGTTTGCCGATCAGGTAAAGCATAAAGTCGAAAGTGGGTGAAGCACCCCCCGTGGTGAACACCGAACCATCGATCACAAATCGATCGGGTTTCAGTTTAATCCCTGGAAAATGCCGGCCAAATTCTTCTAAATCTTCACGGTGGGTCGTCGCAGCCTTCCGTTCGAGTAAACCAGCGCGCGCCAAAATCCAGCTACCCGCTTCGATTCCACCGACTAGAGCAAAATTTTTGGCAATTCGTGAAATCATTTTGAGATGAACCGGACCCGCGTGTTGCTGTTGATTGAAGCTGGCGATAACAATGAAAACATCACCACTGGAAGTCACATCGAGAGTGATATCGGGGGCAACTTTTAGCCCACAGGTGAGAGCTGCCGGAACCGCATTCAAAGTCGCGATTTGCCATTCAAACAAAGACCGATTGGCCAGGCGATTGGCCGCGCGCATGGTATCGAGAGCCGATGCAAGCGACATCATCGACGACTCGGGCAGCACCAACAGCGTTACCCGCAGGGTTTCATCGTTGGGGAGAAAAAGATTGATCATGCGCTTGAACTCAGCGTTAAAACGGATGGATGATTGAGTAATCATAAGGCATATTGCGCAATTCGTTAAATTTCTTGCGTAAAAGGACAATCATGCGAAAAAAATCCATGCCATGATGATCGTGTCAAAGAGGAGATCAGACATGCCATTATCCGCCAACCTCAATCCGTTTATTACCTGCGCTGTAACCGGTTCCGGCAACACTCAAGAGCGTTCGCCACACGTGCCCTGCAGCCCTGAAGAAATCGCCAATAGTGCGCTAGATGCAGCTCGCGCGGGTGCCGCGATCGTGCACTGCCACGTGCGCGAACCTGAAACCGGCGCGCCCAGTCGGCGAGTCGAACTCTATCGAGAGGTGGCCGAGCGAATTCGTGATTCCGACACCGACGTGGTGCTTAATTTCACCGCCGGGATGGGCGGCGACATGGTTTTCGGCGACGTCGAGAACCCGTTGCCATTGAACCCCAAAGGCACCGACATGGTGGGCGCCAGCGAACGAGTCGCGCATGTTGCCGAGTGCCTGCCTGAGATCTGCACCCTCGATTGCGGCACGATGAACTTTGCCGAGGCTGACTACGTGATGACCAACACCCCCGGCATGCTGCGAGCAATGGGGCAAAAGATGACCGATCTTGGGGTGCGTCCTGAAATCGAAGTGTTTGAAACCGGCCATTTGTGGTTCGCCAAACAACTGGTCGACGAAAGCATCATCCAAGACCCGGTGATGATTCAGATGTGCATGGGCATTCCCTGGGGTGCGCCCGACGACTTGAACACTTTCATGTCGATGGTCAACAACACGCCTGATCATTGGACTTTCTCTGCATTCTCGATTGGCCGCAATGAAATGCCATACGCCGCCGCCGCAATGCTGGCTGGGGGCAATGTGCGCGTCGGGCTTGAAGACAACCTCTGGCTGGAGAAAGGACAACTCGCCACCAATGCTCAACTGGTTGAAAAAGCGGCCACCATCATCACCAATATGGGGGCTAATCTAATGACCCCAGCCGAAGTGCGTGAAAAACTGCAGCTGCAAAAGCGTGCCCCGGTAAGCCGCTAGGAGCCAAATCATGAGCGAAATCAAGAGCCAAACAACAGCCCAAGAGCCCAGTCCAAAAACTAGCCCAGAAACCAGCCCAGAAACCAGCCCAGAAACCAGCAATATTAAACGGGCCGCAATAATCGGTGGCGGTGTGATTGGTGCCGGTTGGATTGCGCGGTTAATCGAAAACGGCGTTGACGTCACGGTTTATGACCCCGCAGACGATGCCGCACGAAAAGTAGCAGCGGTGCTGGAGAACAGTCGGCATGCTTTCGACAAACTAATTAGCGGTCCGAGACAGGTCGAGGGCAGCATCACTTTTTGCGGCAACCTTGCCGAGGCAGTGGTTAATGCGGAGTTAGTCGTCGAATCCGTTCCCGAACGCCTCGACATCAAGCAGGCAGTTTATGCCGAAATTGAAGCGGCGGCTCCAATCAGCGCACTGATCGCCTCTTCGACCTCGGGCATCATGCCGTCGGATTTACAAGCCAAGCTTCAACACCCCGAGCGCCTGTTAGTCGCGCACCCATTCAACCCGGTTTATCTGTTACCCCTGGTCGAACTCGTTGGCGGCAAAAAAACTTCTCCACAAACCATCGAACGCGCGCGACTCATCTACCGATCGCTCGGCATGAAACCACTCTGGGTCAAGAAGGAAATCGAAGCCTTCATTGCCGATCGACTGCTCGAAGCGATCTGGCGCGAATCGCTTTGGCTGGTCAAGGATGGAGTTGCCACCACAGAGGATATCGACGATGCGGTGCGTTATGGCTTTGGACTGCGATATGCCCAAATGGGGGTTTTTGACACTTACCGTGTGGCCGGTGGCGAAGCGGGCATGCGTCATTTCATGGCGCAGTTCGGCCCATGCCTCAAATGGCCCTGGACCAAGTTGATGGATGTACCTGAATTTAATGATGAGCTAGTTGAGCTGATTGCCGGTCAATCTGATCAGCAGTCAGGCCATATGAGCATTCGACAAATGGAGCGCATTCGCGACGACAATCTGGTTTCCATCCTGCATGCGCTGAAAGGAAACAACTGGGGCGCAGGGCATACTCTAGTTCAATATGAAAATCTTCTACAGGCGGCCAACGATGACTAAGCGCGCACCATTACTGAACCAATCGAGGAATTGCGATGCTCAACTTCGGGCTTAGTTTTGAACAGCAAATGATCGTCGACACGGTGCGAGCTTTCGTCGAAAAAGAGATCTATCCGCATGAAGCCGAAGTGGAACGCAGCGGCGAAGTGCCTTTGGAACTTGGCCACCAAATTCGAGATAAATGTGTTGAAGCAGGTTACTTCGCCGCCAACATCGCCGAAGAGTTTGGCGGTGGCGGACTCGGCCATCTTGATTTCACCCTGCTCGAACGCGAATTAGGCCGTGCTTCGAACGGGCTCGCCGTGTTTTTCGGTCGGCCTTCAGGAATTCTTCAGGCCTGCAACGCTGAACAGCGCGAGCAATATCTATTCCCGGCGGTGAAGGGCGAGAAATTTGATGCGTTGGCAATGACCGAGCCCGGTGCCGGGTCAGACGTGCGCGGCATGCAATGCACCGCCCGCGCCGACGGCGATGACTGGGTGATCAACGGCAGTAAGCATTTCATCAGCCATGCCAATATCGCTGATTTTGTGATTGTTTTTGTGGCCACCGGCGAGGAGCAAACGCCGCGTGGAATTAAAAAGAAAATCACCTGCTTTCTGGTCGACCGCGGTGAACCCGGTTTTGAAATTCGGCCCGGATACCAATCGATCAGCCATCGCGGCTATCAAAACTGCATCTTGAATTTTGATCAATGCCGAATTCCGAGTCGCCAAATGCTGGGCGAATTGCACGCCGGTTTTGATGTCATGAACCAATGGCTTTACGCCACCCGATTAACGGTTGCAGCCACCAGCGTTGGCCGTGCGCGACGCGCCTTTGAATATGCTTTGCCCTACACCGTCGAGCGCAAACAGTTCGGCCAGTCAATCGGCAAGTTTCAGGGCGTTTCTTTCAAACTCGCCGACATGATCACCGACATCGACGCCGCTGACTGGTTAACTCTGGCCGCCGCATGGCGGCTCGATCAAGGGCTCGACGCCAACCGTGAAATTGCCAGTGCCAAGGTTTTCGCCACCGAAATGTTGGGACGGGTGACTGATGAAGCAATTCAAATTTTTGGCGGCATGGGCCTGATGGATGAGTTGCCGTTGGAGAGATTCTGGCGCGATGCGCGGGTCGAGCGAATCTGGGATGGCACTTCAGAAATTCAGCGCCATATCATCTCTCGCGAACTGTTGCGGCCGCTGGGCGGCTAAATGCGTTTGCAGCGACTCCTGCGACCCAAAACGATCGCCGCAATCGGCGGCTTGCAAGCCGCGCGGGTGGTCGAACAGTGTCAACTAATGGGTTTTGACGGTGAGATCTGGCCGGTGCACCCGAGCAAATCTGAGGTGCATGGGGTTCCGGCTTATGCGTCGATCGAGCAACTGCCGGGCTCACCCGATGCCGCATTTATCGGCGTCAACCGGCACTTAACCATAGACCTGATCGGGCAATTGCGAGAACGTGATTGTGGCGGCGCCGTCTGTTTTGCTTCGGGATTTCTGGAAGCCGATCAAACCGGTGGAGAGTTGCAGGCTGCGCTGATTGATGCCGCCGGCGAAATGCCGGTGCTCGGACCCAACTGCTATGGCTTCATCAACTATGCCGACGGCGCTTTGTTGTGGCCTGATCAGCAAGGCGGGCAACGACTCGCCGAAGCGCAAACCGGCATCGCGATCATTACGCAATCGTCTAACATTGCGATCAATTTCACGATGCAGCAACGAGGCATGCCTTTGGCCTACGTGATCACGGTCGGCAACCAGGCGCTGGTGGGCATCTCCGAACTCGCGCTGAACCTTTTAGACGACCCGCGCGTGACCACCCTCGGCATCTACATCGAGGGTTTTGATTCGGTCGAAGCTTTTGAATCCTTGGCGGCCAAATCACGCGCGTTAAATAAACCGGTGGTGATTTTCACGATTGGCAAAAGTGAGCAATCTCAATTATCGGCGATGACTCACACCGCATCTCTGGTCAGCTCCCAGGCCATCACCCGCGAATTCATTCATCGTTGTGGTTTCGGTCAAGCCGATTCAATTCCAACATTTCTGGAAGCACTCAAGCTACTGCAGGTGCATGGCCCGCTAAGCGGTTACCGGATTTCGTCAATGTCTTGCTCGGGCGGTGAAGCCAGCATCATCGCCGACAGCGCGATCGGACGAAAAGTCCACTTTCCAGCGTTGACGCCTTTGCAGAAAGCCCCAATCGAACAAGCGTTGGGACCGTTAGTGACGATAGCAAACCCTCTCGATTACCACACTTACAGCTGGGCCAATCGCGAGATGATGGAAGCCGCCTATGCTGGAATGGTGGGCAGCGGTTTCGATATGAATTTTTTGATTTTAGATTTTCCACACCCAACCCGCTGCGATGATAGCGAATGGCACATCGCGGTGGACGCCTTTGAAGCAGCGCTAGCGCAAGATCAAGCCAAAGGTGCGATAGTTGTCTCAATGCCAGAGAATATTCCAGAAAGCTACGTTGAAGACTATCGCAAACGCGGCATTGTCAGCCTTTACGGCTTTGACGAAGCCCTGCGGGCAACCGAAATTGCCGCCGACATCGGGGTTGCTTGGTCGAAACAGCCCGCACCGCCAATCTTACAAACCTCGCCCATCGATGGGCCCACATTCACCCTCGATGAAGCCGCTTCCAAGAAGGCCTTGTCGACATTTGGGGTTAGGCTTCCAACCGGAGGTCAGGTTGAATCCATCGAAGCCGCACTTAGGCTGGCAGAAGAAATAGGCTATCCGCTAGTTTTAAAGACGCTTGGCATCGCCCATAAAACCGAGCAAGATGCAGTCAGAACCAACTTACGCAACGCAACTGACCTAAGCCAAGCGGCCAAGCACCTGCTCGGATTGAGCAACCGGCTCTATCTCGAAAACATGATCGAGGGCGTGATTGCCGAGCTGATCATCGGGATTTCCCGCGACCCGCAGTTTGGTCTAGTGCTAACCCTCGGCTGCGGCGGTATTTTGGTCGAACTGATGCAAGACACCCGCATCCTGCTGATTCCAAGCAGCCGCGCTGAGATCGAAGATGCGATCCACCAGCTCAAGCTAGCGCCCTTGCTGAAAGGTTTCAGAGGCAAAGCAAAGGCTGATGTTAGCGCGATGATTGACGCGATCATCGCAATTCAAGACTATGCGATCAGCGAACAACACCGTTTGATCGAACTCGATATCAACCCTTTACTGGTCGACACGAAAGCAAAAGGCGTTTATGTCGCTGATGCACTCATTGTTTTAAAGGAGCACCGTTAATGTCTGACGTAATCACTACCCGCCGCGAAGGTTCTATACTAGAAGTCACCCTCGACCGGCCCAAGGCCAACGCGATTGATCTCAAAACCAGCCGATTAATGGGCGAGGTCTTTCAAGATTTTCGTGACGACCCCGAGCTTCGAGTCGCGATTGTGTGCACCGCCGGTGATCGGTTTTTCTCAGCCGGGTGGGATCTGAAAGCGGCCGCCGGTGGCGATGCGGTCGACGGCAACTATGGCGTCGGTGGCTTCGCCGGTCTGCAAGAATTGCGCGATTTAAACAAACCGGTGATCGCCGCCGTTAGCGGCATGGCGGTCGGCGGTGGGTTCGAATTAATGCTGTCGGCCGATCTTATTTACGCGGCGGACCATTCCACCTTTGCGTTACCCGAAATCACCGCCGGCACGTTAGCCGATGCCGCAACCATCAAGCTGCCCAAGCGAATCCCCTACCACATCGCAATGGAGATGCTTTATCGCGGCCGCTGGATGGACTGCGAAGAAGCCTTACGTTGGGGTTTGATCAACCAGGCATTGCCGGTTGATCAATTAATGGATCACGTCTGGACGGTCGCACGCGAACTCGCCGCTGGGCCACCGCTGGTGTTCTCCGCAATCAAAGAAGTCGCGCGCGAAGCTGAGTCGATGAAATTTCAGGAAGCGATGAATTGGATCACCAAACGGCAGTTTGCCAGCGTCGATAATCTATATGGTAGCGAAGACAATCTCGAAGGTTTCAAAGCCTTTGCTGAAAAACGTGAACCGGTTTGGAAAGGAAAATAACGATTAATTGCTCATCCAACAGGCGTAATTTCAGCCGATTCGAAGTGGTTTATGGATAGCCAAACCATCAACAGCGAACGGCCGCTCTGGCGACCCAGCCAAGCTCGCATCGAAGCGTCGAACCTAACTCGTTTTATCGCCGCAGCGAATGCCGAATATAACCTCGAAATTCGTGACTATGCCGGACTTTATCAGTGGTCGATAAACCACAGCGCAGAGTTCTGGAGCTTGGTCTGGGACTTTTGCGAAATCATCGGCGAGAAAGGCGATTCGATATTGCTCGATGGTGACGATATTGAGAAGGCCCGCTGGTTTCCAAACGCTCGGCTTAACTTTGCCGAAAATCTGCTGCGCCGGAATGACGCGGGCGTCGCAATTCATTTTCGCGCCGAAGACCAGGTCGAATATCAACTCAGTTGGGCCGAACTGAACCAACAAGTGGCGAGCGTCGCCGCTTGGCTAAAAGCTAACGGACTGCGACCCGGCGATCGAGTTGCCGCTTATCTTCCCAACATTCCCGAAGCCGTAGTCGCGTTGTTAGCGGTCAGTTCCCTCGGCGGCGTCTGGACTTCGACCTCGCCAGACTTCGGCGTCGACAGCGTGGTTGATCGTTTCAGTCAGACCGAACCGCGCTTTTTGTTTACCACCGACGGCTATTTTTATAACGGTAAGCGGCATCAAACAACAACCAAGGTCGAGCAAATTTGCGCGCAATTGCCGAGCCTAGAGCAGGTCATTCAAATCAATTTAATCGGCTCGTCGGAGCCCGTTGCCGCGGTTGCATGGTCAGCGATCATTGCCAAGCCCGCCGATTCAATTGAGTTTGTCGCAGTTAGCTTTAATGACCCACTCTATGTGCTCTACTCGTCCGGCACTACCGGCAAACCCAAATGCATTACCCACAGCGTCGGTGGCATTTTGATTCAACATTTAAAAGAGCACCGTTTGCATTGCGATCTCAAGCCCAACGAAAAATTCTTTTATTTCACCACCCTGGGTTGGATGATGTGGAACTGGTTGGTCACCGGGCTCGCCAGTGAAGCCACTTTGGTGCTTTACGACGGATCACCCTTTTACCCCGACGGCGAAGTCTTGTGGCGTTATGCGCAGACGGTCGAAATACAGATTTTCGGCACTTCGGCCAAATACATCGATGCGCTCAAAAAGAACGCGATACGACCAATTGACCACTTTGAACTGCCCGGATTGCGAACGCTCGCCTCCACCGGTTCGGTGCTGGCACCCGAGAGCTTTGACTACGTTTACGCCAACATCAAAGAGGATCTATGCTTAGCCTCGGTCTCCGGCGGCACCGACATTGCCGGTTGCTTTGTGATGGGCTGCCCGATACTGCCGGTTTATCGCGGTGAGATCCAATGCCGAGCGCTAGGCATGGCGGTTGAGGTATTTAACGAAGCCGGCGAAAGCCTGCAAAACCAAAAAGGTGAGTTGGTCTGCACCCGCCCTTTTCCGAGCCAACCGATATATTTCTGGGCCGACGAAACGGGCGAAAAATATCACCAGGCTTATTACGCGCGGTTTAAAAACACCTGGCATCACGGCGACTACGTTCGCTTGACGCAACAGGATGGAATCGTGATCTATGGCCGTTCAGACGCCACTTTGAACCCTGGCGGCGTGCGCATCGGCACTGCAGAAATCTATCGGCATGTCGAACAACTGGATGAAGTGATTGAAGCGATCGTAATCGGGCAAGACTGGGAAGACGATGTGCGCATCGTGCTGTTTGTTGTTTTGCAGCCCGACTTATCCTTAGACGAGTCGTTGCGTGTAAAAATTTGCCAACTGATTCGAGACAAATGCACCCCGAGACACGTGCCCGCCAAAGTGCTGCAGGTCGACGAAATTCCGCGCACCAAATCAGGCAAAATAGTTGAGTTGGCGGTGCGCAACATGGTTCACCAGCAACCGATCCAGAACATTGGTTCTCTCGCCAACCCTGAAGCACTTGAGCATTATCGCGACCTGCTCGAGCTTCGGTCTTGACCGCCTTCACTGAAGTTAAAAATTTGATTGGGCCAAGCTCTTGAGCAACCGAACCGCTTTTATCAACTGGTCATTGTTGATGGTTTTAGTCACGCTTTGGGGCACTTCTTTCGTCTTAGTGACCGTTTCAGTGCAGAGTATTGACCCTGTCTCGGTGGTTTTCTTTCGACTCCTATTCGGCGCTCTGGTGCTAGTGCTAGCCGTGTTAGTAAGACGCCTGTCGCTGCCCCGCGATTTGAAAACTTGGGGCGGCTTTCTGCTGATGGCGATCGCCGGAAACGCCCTACCATTCTTCTTGATCACCTGGGGCCAACAGACGGTAAATTCAGGCGTGGCCGGGATGATTATGGCGATCATGCCGCTGATGACCATGGTTTTTGCGCATTACCTTGTTCCAGAAGAAAACCTGAATCGCTACAAGCTAATCGGTTTCACTCTCGGCTTGACCGGAATCGTCATTTTATTGGGGCCTGTGTTTCAAGGCGGTGGTCGGGAATTTTGGAGTGCGTTTGCGATTCTAGTGGCCGCTATTTGCTATGCGATCAACACCATATTGATCAAGCGATTGCCCCGATTTAGCCCATTGGTTGGCGCCTGCGGGGTGTTGATTATGGCAACCTTAGTGCTGCTGCCTTTCTGGTTATTGCTAAAACCGAGCGGTCAAAGCGCGACGTCGAATTCAATCTTAGCGGTGATCTGGCTTGGCCTCGGGCCCACCGGAATTGCGACGATCGTGCTGTTTTCGATCATCGACCGAGCCGGACCGACTTTCCTTTCAACCATCAACTATCTGATTCCAGTGGTCGCCTTCTTCTGCGGCGCGTGGCTGCTCTCGGAGCCGGTTAGTTGGCAGCATTATCTGGCCTTAAGCACCATCTTGGCCGGCATCGCGATCACTCGCTATCGCAGCAACAAGGCTTCCAAATCCATCGCTTAGGAGCGCAAGTAGGAGGCTCCGTTCAGGTCGACGATGCATCCAGTCATAAATTCGGGTGCTTCTAAGGCAAGAAAACCGATCAACTTCCCCACTTCTTCGGGCTGGGCCACACGGCCAATACTACTTTGATTGCGAATCGCCTCGCCCTCGGCTGAGGCCAGCACCGCCGCGGCCATTTCAGTTTCGATGAAACCGGGCGCAACCGTGTAAACGAACACTCCTTTGGGCCCCAACGCCTGCGCCATCGATTGCCCCATCGCGTTCATTCCTGCCTTCGAGGCACCGTACCATGGCATCAGTGGCTCACCGCGAAAAGCCCCGCGCGAGGAAACGTTAACGATTCGACCACCGCCTAGTGCGATCATTTTTTGCGAGGCACAGAAACTGAGATTAGCCGCAGCGGTTAAATTCGTATCGACAATACGATGCCAAGCTTCCTGCCAAGTGGCGTAGTCAATCTCGGCTATTTGATGCCGCTCTGAGATGCCCGCGCTATTAACCAGCACGTTCAAGCCCCCCAGCTCTTGGTCGGCCAGATCAATCAGCTGCTCGACCGCGTTTGAGTCGGTGATATCGCATTGATAAAGACGATGGCCCTCACCCGGCAACGCGGCGAGGGTTGACTCGGCGCGCTCTCGGTTAGCGTTATAATGCACCCCGATGCGGGCACCCTGTTGGGCGCATTCAATCGCCGCCTGGCGACCCACGCCACCAGACGCACCGGTAATCAATATAGAAGTTTTTTGAGTCATGCTTGAATCCTGATATTAGACAAAAACGTACTAGGGCTGAAGTGCTGCTCGGAACACTGCAAAATCGGTTTGGGTGATGGATCGATGAACAACGACCTGCTCAATCAGAACAATTTTTAAACACCCAATAATGGGCATTACCATCTTCGTTGTAGGGCGCATTTTTGATGACTTGAATTAAGCTGGCCCGCTTGGCTTCAATTTCTTCCTCGACCACCTGCCGGAATTCGGTTTGCTCGTAGTAATGGCTGCGAGTCGACACCACCAGGCAACCGTTTGGACGCAGCAATCGCAACAAAACTTGCAGTGCTTGCGGCGGCACATGACCCAGCGTGAACACCCCAATAGACACCACCGAATCATATTGTAAGTCACCGTAATACTGATCTGCCGACATCATATCGACACCGCCCTCGACCTGACGATAGGCGTGGGTGGCGATCGCCTGTTGTGCCATTGAATCAGATAAATCAAAGCCGTCGATTTCACTAAAACCGAGCTGTTGCAATTCGACACCCACCAGACCGGTGCCACAGCCCGCATCTAAAATCGGATCATTGATCGACGGAACATGATGCCGCACCAATTTAGCCGCGACTTTGGGGCCGACGTAGTCGGAACTGCTGGTATCAAGGTTATAGTTTTCGGCCCATCCCTCATAAAAAGAGCGCAAATTTTCAGGATCACCGTCAAGCTGAAGCGCAGCTTCGATTGCGCTGTTTTTAGAGATAGGTTTTGAGATGGGGTGCTTCGCCATGAGCGCAGAATAGCACAAGCTTGATTGCGAATTGCCGATCAATCAGGAATTGAAATGTCTCGCCCACTAACTCCATTTGACTATCGCAGCTCAGGACCACTCAGCGCAGACAGTCAACTTTTTTAGGCAGAATGCGAGGTGGGGTTTTCTGCTCTGGATGGCTTTGGACTTCAACGCAATCGCCAATTTCGAGCGGCTTGCCATCATCGTAGAGGGTCAGCTCATCGTCATTCGGAAAT
The DNA here is from genome assembly GCA_965364115.1 of uncultured Gammaproteobacteria bacterium. Lineage (GTDB taxonomy): Bacteria > Pseudomonadota > Gammaproteobacteria. Next base: position 13,871 of record CBDTWQ010000012.1, read on the forward strand.
TCAATTTGATAGCGAACCGCGCTCACCGCGGCTTGATTAGCGATCACTTTTGAGAGCAATAAACCCAGCCCGATAGTGAGACCACGATCGCTAGAAATTGACGCCTCAATGCGGGGAGAAAAACCAAAGTTTTGATCACTCTGATCTAGCTCAACCAATTCGACGGCAGTGATAACCCCCAATCGAGTGGTCATTTCATTCGAATAGAGCGCGGTGCTTTTATTGCCACAGGCACTGATCGCAAGCATCGTCAACAGTAACAATAATTTGCGCATAGGCGAATAGCCAGAAGACCCTAGCCGAGGGCAACCTGAATCAGGTTAACCCCGGCCTGTAGCCTCAGGTCGCAACAAACCCTAGACCATTTCAAAACTTAAGCTTTAACAAATCCAAGGCCTTTACTGATATTGCCTTCGAGGGTTGATTGCATCTCGTCGCGCACTTTTTGTTCATAGGCGCTGAGCGTGGGCAACTCGGGTATCGAATCGACACCGTCTTTACCCAACACAACCGGTTGCGCGTGAAAACTATCGGTTTCTTCTCCGACCTGCACATAACAACACTCGGTGACCGAGTTGCCTTCGAGAGCTGACACCAACGACAGAGTAAATCTCGCCGCCGCTTGCGCCATCGACAAAGTCGCAGAACCCGCGCCTGCTTTGGCTTCAACTACTTCAGTGCCGGCTTCTTGAATGCGTGGGGTTAAGGCCTCGATATCAGCTTGGCTTAACTCAACACCCTTGATACTCGACAACAGCGGCAGGATAGTTACGCCACTATGGCCTCCGATCACGTCAACTTTAATTTCGCTGGTGCTTTTGCCGAGCTTTTCGGCGACAAACGTATTCGAGCGAATCACGTCGAGGGTGGTCACACCAAACAGCTTGCGCTTGTCGTAGACACCAGCCGCCTTCAACACTTCAGCCGCAATCGGCACGGTTGAATTAACTGGGTTGGTGACAATTGCAAAGCAAGCCTTCGGGCAAGCGCGACTGCCAGCGGTGATTAGGTCACGAACAATGCCGGCATTCATGTTGAACAAGTCATCGCGTGACATGCCCGGTTTGCGCGGCACGCCTGCTGGAATAACCACAATGTCCGCATCTTGCATCGCAGCTTCGGCCTGATCAGCGACAAACCCTGAGACGCGAACGTCGGTCGGGATATGGCTCAAGTCAACCGCAACACCGGGAGTGAAAGGCGCCACGTCGAACAGCGACAAATCGCTGCCAGCTGGCAGTTGTAGTTTTAATAAAAGGGATAATGGTTGACCGATTCCACCGGCAGCGCCTAGCACACAAACTTTCATTGTAATCCTCGTAAGTCGTAAAATTGAAGGGGATCATATCCCCAGGAATGCTAACTACAGGGCAAGACTGCGAATAAAATCGTTGTCTTATCCTCAACAAAATTTGGCCCTCAGAAAAATCTAGCTCTGAACAGAAATTTTGGCCTGCAACCGAAACTCAGGCAGGCAACGCTTATTCTGGATCAGGCTTTTGTTGCTCGATTTCTTGAGTCGCTTTTTTCTCTCGGCGCGCACTTTTCTTTGGTCTTGCCGCCTTCTTTGGGCTCGCGGCTTTAGCGCTTGCAGGCTTTTGCTGCTGCGATGAACCTTGCTGCGTAGACTTCTCCTGCGTTGAGTTCTGTTGTGTTGAGCTCTGCTGCGTCGAATCAAATTTCGGTTCGCTCTTCGGCCAAGCGCCAAAAGGATAGGGGTGATAGTCCGTGTTAAAACTCAAGAAGTGATAAATTTGATAGAGATAAGTGCTGAGGCCCTGGCCTAGCGTATGCAAACTATCGATGGTGTTGCCAGTGATCAGCTTGAGCAGAAATTGAAATAAGGCGACCGCAAACAAAACAATTTCGGCAATCCGCGCACAGATGAAAAAGAAAATCATATACAAGCCCCGCTTCCAGGTAGCTTGGCTTTTGATATTACCTTTGACGTCATTACTCATGCTGTTGGTATCCTATATCAATTGTCACGATTCCCGCGCTTTCAAACGGCACGGAATCAATCGTCTAAATCGCCAGGCGGTCTTCTCGGCCGAGGCTAGTGGTGCCGAAATTTACTCACTTAACTAAGGTTGAAAACTGCTCTGGAGCAGGAATCATAGTCCATTAGTAAAGGATGACACTCTGTTTGGTCAGCACTACTTTATTAATATACTCCAGTATTTTCGAAAATCCAGAGTTGAAGACACGGATATAAAGGTACAGGCTGCGCTCAGCTTTTGGCGAAGAAGATTTGGACTCTCGGTTGACCGCATAGCGGCGGTTGTTTTTACGGGTGATGATCATCGAGCCGCGCACTCGGGGTAACGCTCACCACTTCTCGATCAGTGTGAATTTGACTATCGACACCATAAACTCGCGCAATATTATCTCGCGTCAGCACCGCAGCAACCGACCCGCTGCAATCCAGGTGACCATGATTCAGCAGGTAGAGTCGATCGCAAAAACGAGCCGCCAAACTCAAGTCATGCAGCACAACAACACCGCCTGCCTCACCCTTTGCATGCTGACGCAACAGTTCCATAACATGCAATTGATGATAGGGATCGAGCGCCGCAACCGGTTCATCCGCCAAGATCACGCGGCTCTCGCCAGCAAAAATACGGGCCAGCATCACCAAGGTTTGCTCACCTCCCGACAAAGTAGTAACGACTCGGTTACGATAAGCCAATGTCTCCGTCAACACTAAAGCTTGCTCGATCTTGCGTTGATCTTCAGCGCTGTTTTGTTGCCACCAGGTCTGAAAAGGCAAGCGGCCGAGGCCGACTACTTTTTCGACACTGAATGGCCAATCTGCGCGGGCACCCTGCGCCAAATAACCGAGAGAGCGCGCGCGTTGTTGCGCTGAAATATCTTGCAGCGCCTGCTCTTGCCA
>CBDTWQ010000013.1:0-16445 GCA_965364115.1 uncultured Gammaproteobacteria bacterium
CTCATACTGATGCTGGCACCGGCCAATGTCGCCAGTCGAGAGATGAAAGTGCGCCGGTCGATGTCGCCATGCGCATATTCGTCGTACCAGTCAAAAGCTACCTGCGGGATTTCTATTCGCGATGTATCAGACATATCCGTTTCCTTTTGATCAGAAGAAAACCGATGATACGCCAAGTTCTACTCAGAGAAAATATTCAAGGGGCCAAAGTTAATTGATCCGAAAAATCGACAGGCGAAGAACAGCAGGAATAGATCGCAGGCCATCGGCATATCGAATCCATCTTGACTGCAACGAAACTTGGGCGAATTTAACTAGAGTGCATCAAGAAACACCCGATTGGGTCGATCTGAAACCATTTAAAACAAATGTAAAGAATATATTACGTTTTACGTCTAATTTGAATTGCAGGGCAGTCCTGCGATGCGTTACACTTATATTTGTTGCTGTGAATTTAAAAAGCTTCAATTATGGCTCGATTAGCTCGATATACGATAAAAAATCAGCCCCAACACATCATTCAACGTGGATTAAATGATCAATTCATTTTTCACGAAGAACAAGACTATCAATACTTTCATGATTGTCTCGATGCGGCGGCTTTTAATTATGACCTCAAAGTTCATGCCTACGCTTTGATGCCCAACCACGTCCACATTCTGGCTACTCCAAAACACGAGCACAGCATTTCCCGCACGGTTCAGTCTGTCGGGCGTAACTACGTTCAATATTTCAACGAAAGTTACGATAGCACGGGCACGCTTTGGGAAGGCCGTTATCGCGCAACCGTAATCGACAGTTCAGACTATATGTTGCTCTGTTATAAATACATGGAATCAGACCCGGTGCGATCAGGCTTAGTAGAAAAAGCAGAAGAATATCGTTGGAGCAGCTACAACCATAATGCGCTGGCACAAGTGGATGAAATGATCAGTCCTCATCGCGAGTACTTAAATCTTGGCGCTGGCGCAAAAAGTCGGGCTCGAGCCTATCGTAAGTTTTATAAAGACGTGATTAACCCTGAAACGATTGAACACATCACTGAATCAACGGTTAAAGGCTGGGCTTTAGGCAACGAAAAATTTGTCAAGAAAATTGAGAAACTCACCGGTCGTCGAGCGAGTCAGTTGCCTAAAGGGCGCCCGAGAATCCACCCCATCGACTAAGCGCACTGGCTATACCCGATGGTTCGCAACTAGCGTTTTCAAGGCTTGCAAGCACGCCTCGTAAATGCCCTGCTTCTATCGGAAGACAGCTTCCATTTTAGTCTTTCGACTGTTCAACCAAATTTTTTGCAATTGCCGTGTATGACGCCCGCACTAACGCCTGAGATTTTTTTCCAACCTCAATCGTAAGCGCCAGCTTCCCTTTTCCGTTAGATTTGATCGCATCAATAAAGGCATCACGTGCCGTTTTTGAACCGCTGCAAAAGCAAGTTAAGTTTTCGGTTAGCGGCGCTCGATAACGAATCTCAGCATTGCCAACCACCAGCACAGCATTCATTTTGTTTCGCGTCAGAAGATGATCGCACCAAGCCCAACCAGTCAAAATTGCGAGCGAATAGATGCTGCCGGCGAAGCCCGTACCATGAATATTAACATTCGGCTCTAGCGGCGCTGAAACACGAATGCTCTCGAGATTCAAATCGTCAATCGAAAACTGCATGTTGTCGCTGAGCGGAATCGCAGCACGAATTCTGGCTTGTAATAGACTTCTCTCAGACATATCAATAACCCAAGGCTCGATCAACCAAATTTAACAGCGGCTGGTGGTTTCTGAGGCGCCGATAATTCTCCACGATATCAACGATCGCATCGCCGAGATGATAGCCTGAAATATGCGGCGTCAATTGAACCTTTGGGTGCAACCAGAGTTCGCTATTACCGGGAAGTGGTTCAACCGACATCACGTCAAGGACCGCGCCAGCGAGCAAGTCTTGGTCTAGCGCACCGATTAATTCGCCTTCATTGACCTGATCCCCTCGCCCGAGGTTGATGAAAAAAGCAGATGGCATAAATTGCGACAACATTGCTTGGTTGAACAGGCCTTTCGTCTCTTCAGTAGAAGGCAAGATCGAAACCACATAGTCGGCGTGCTGAATGGCACCTGCTAAGCCGTCGTTGCCATGAAAACATTCGACCGAATCTAGTTGCTTGGCATTTCGGCTCCAGCCATTGACTCGAAAGCCGTTAGCAAGAAAACGCTGCGCCACAACTAGACCAACACGGCCCAGCCCGAGAATCGCCACCGTGGTCTCGGCAGTAAGCCGAGGTGGATAAGAGATCCATTGCGAACGAGTTTGCTGCTGTTGATATAACCTCAAATGACGCTGCTCTTGCAACACAAAGGCAAGCGCGTATTCGGCCATCTGATCGGCCGAAGTAGTCGTTTGTAAACGCGCCAGCTGAATCGAGGCTGGCAAGCTTTTGTCGTCTAAAATATTATTCACCCCCGCGCCCGTTTTTTGGATCAGCTTGAGATTGGGATACTGCAATGCTTCACCGGGCAAATAACCACTGACAGCCAACATTTCAATTTCATCTAATGGCCCCCGGTCGGCGGCAACTCGAATCTCAGCTTGCGGATACAGTTGCAGCAGCTCCAGCCGCAGGTCTTCATCTGGCAACCACTCAGGGCTTTTTAGGTCGATTAATAATGCCATAGTGTTTTAGTCCTGGACTAACAGCACAGGCCTAGCGATAGCCAGGCCCACCTGCATCTGCTGCGTTTCAAAGGTGATACTAGGAGCTAGGTGAGTCAACTTCTTCTCCAAACATTATTCGGTGTCCTTCCGGTGTGCGAATTCCGAATTCCCTCAGGCCCCAGGGTTTGTCTGCAACTTCCTGAGTAAAATCGACGCGCCGCTGCTTGTATTCTTTATATAAATCATCGATATCTGCACAATTGACATAGGCAAAATATGAATGGTTATTGGTTTCTTTGGCCGACAAATCATCCGCGCAGTGACCTAACATCAGATGAAAACTCTGAAGACTCAAAAACACCCAACCATCAACACGGAACCTGACCTGAAACCCCAGTTTACCGACAAAATAATCTTCGGATTTCTCAAGATCTTTCACTGCCAATACGTGTTGAGTCGTTAGTACCTTAAAAATAACGGCCCCCACCTTAATAACTATTGATCGCAATGTAACAATAGCAACTCCAATAAGCCATACTCGAGCAAGCTCGATTCGTTGCTGCCGAAACCCGCACAAACAGAACTCAGCTTGAGGACCAGTCAAACTCGGATTAATATCTGGAGTCAGACGATAAGATCCAATCATTACTAGCAACATTGGGCTCGGTCGTAGATAGGTGCAAGCCTTAAGGTAATGCGACTGAGGCTAGCCTCAGCAAAATTTTGAGTGCCGCTTATCGCACTGCTAGGCAATCAAAGCTGGCCCACCACGGAGGAACGATGGACCTGCACAAAAACTGGCACGAAGTAAGAGATCTTTTCTATGAATCTTTCAACCTCGGAACACACCCAGATGAGCTACTTAACTTGCAAACATGACTTACGAGGAATTCAATGAATTTTGTAGTTCGCTTCCTGCTACTTCATACGTTATTCAATGGGGAGGCTCTCACGTGTGGAAGGTTGGGGACAAGGTTTTTGCGATTGGCGGTTGGGAAAAGTCTGACCAACCTGCGGTCACTTTTAAAACTTCCGAGCTTAATTATAATTTTTTGCACGACCAGGCTGGATATAGACCCGCTCCCTACCTCGCCTCCCGAGGCATGAAATGGATACAACAATATGACGCGTCTAATACCGCAGGCATCGCTGACGAAGAACTGACCTACTATCTGAAAGAGTCGCACCGCATCGTGTCCTTAGGTTTAACTAAAAAGAAACAAAAGGAACTTGGCCTCAATTAGGTATAACAACGTAATTAAAGTAAATCCTAACCAGCCGCTCAGATACGAGCACGAGCAGTCGGCTCGAGCAAAACTGGGAAGCTGATACGAAACAATATTGAAATTTGGTTCGGCCAGGAGGAACCACAAATGTTAATAGACCACATTGGCATCGTAGTATCCGATTATGAATGCAGCAAACGTTTTTATATTCAAGCGCTAGCCCCACTTGATATCGCCTTAATTGTCGAAATCCAAGGCTGGGCCGGTTTTGGTCAGAACCAAAAGGCCGATTTTTGGTTTGGCCCAGATGACAACCCAAATAACCGGCCCCCGCCACCGATGCATATTGCTTTCTCAGCTAGCAATCGTGAGCGAGTTGATCGTTTCTACCAGGCTGCGATCTCAGCTGGCGCCAAAGATAACGGTGCACCGGAGCTTCGGGAAATGTATCACCCACACTACTATGGCGCTTTTGTGATCGACCCAGATGGCCATAACATCGAAGCTGTTTGTCACAAGTCAGAGGTCTAGAAAACCTGATGGAACAAATTTTTCAACTACGCGAACATTTGTTTGGCCGACCTGGCCCAGCCTACTGCCCTTGGAATCCGGCCGAACTGGCAGCCGGCGGCATCGGTGCGATTCTTTCGGTCAACCACGGGCAATCGGTTTATCCCGATGATTTAGCCAAAGCTGGCATCGCTCACACTTGCTTGCCAATGATAGACAATGCCCCGCCCCGCCCTGATGACTTCGAAATTGGTCTAATGGTATTGCCGCAAACACTCGATTTCATTCAACAAAACATCGAACGTGGCATTGGCGTTTTGGTCCATTGTACCGCGGGCAAGGATAGAACCGGGCTAACCCTCTGCCATTACCTGTGCCAACGAGAAGTCTACACGCCTGAAGACGCCTTAATTGAAGTTCGTCGAGTTCGACCCGAGGCGATGTCAGCGCTGGAATATGAGCCGTTCGGTTTGAAGCTGCTTAGCCACCTTTTAGGTTGCCATAAAGTAGTGAAGCAATGAGGCAAAAAATGCTACTTTTGATGTCCCTTCTGCTGTCTGGATGCTCTATGGGAGGATTGGTAAATATTAGCAATCCTTACATTACTGATGCTGGCATGACGTTAAATTCAGGTGTACTGGAGCTTGGAAATATAGGGATTTCTGTAAAGCCTCAAACGTACAAAGTTGGCTTGTTAGCTTTTGGTCCAATCCTGCCAATTATTCCTTTAGGTCCCGGTAATGACTTTGGCCGTCAAAATCACAATCTAAGAGTCATAATCCAATTTGAAACCAAGCATGAAGGCATTTCGATTACCCCATCCTCAACAACACTGAATCTCGAAGGTTCGGAGATATTTCCCAACAAATACTCTGGTTTATTATCCAAAATCACTTATCCACGAGAAGCCGCCAAAGCAACCCCAGGTCATCAATGGATTTGCGAAACTCAGTCTCTGAATTTAACCGGAACGAACAAAGGGCATGACTTTGCTCTAAGCTCTAGAGCCTGTGTTGTTATCGAATTCCCGGTTAGAACGCCAGAAACAACAAAAAATTTCAGCATTACATTGAAAGGAATTAAACAATATGGCCAGCCCGTGTCAGTACCAATTTTTCATTTCAAGCCAGGTTTAACCGGGGAATACTCAATTATGAGGTAGTGCCAACCTAACAAATCGGTCAACGATCGTCCGTTGGGTTTGACCTGCACAAGCTTCGCTAGCTCAAGCCCGTTAACCTAGCGTTAAAGAACCACTAAAACGATCAATCCTTGGCAAGGATTGTGCTTTATCGACCGCATCCGATTTAAACCACCAGATCAATATTTGCGATCGGCTCATCACCGCTCGGCTTGAAGACCATGCTGACTTGTTCACGGCGCTCGGCCGAAATGCGGCGAAAAAGCCAGTCTCGCTGATTGCTGGGGTGTTGTGATAAATACAGTTGGGTGGTCAATCGCTCTCGATAATCAACCCAAACTTTGAGATGAATGTGCGGCGTGCGACCTGGATATGGCACGGGTTTAATCGTCCTGAACGAATATTGTCCCTGGTCGTCGCTAATGTCATGACCGAAGCCCTGAAAATTGGGATCGCGCTCTTGGCCTGCGGAATCTCTAGAATGCAGGTAGCGAGCATTGAGATCGCACTGCCAAATTTCAACCCGCGCAGCCACCACCGCTTTTCCTTGCTGATCAACCACCTGCCCTTGAAGCCGAATAATTTCACCACCTGCGTTTCGCACCCGACTGGTTACCTTCACCAAATCATTGTCGGTGTCCTCAAAGCGCATAGCCGAACTTGGGTAGAACGGACCCTCTGCTGCTGCTGGAGTTGCTGTTGCAGGCACTGCCGTCATGCCAAGGTGTGAAATTGGCAATGTTGCCAAACCGAGCAAGAATTTACGTCGATAGTTTTTGCAGAAATCCTTCATTAGGACCTCAATATAATCCGCCGGCGTATTCTATGTAAAGCATTCGAATCTAGATCTAGGGTTAGCAATGCCAAGAAAACCTAATCAAACCTGGAAATAATCAAAGTTTGACTAACTTTTGTGCGACAATTATTTTTTGTCTTTAAAATTAATCATGAGTAATTCAGATTTGCTGACCGGTCTGTCAAACAGCTTTATTGGCCAGCATACCGAATATCCAACTGCCGACGGTAAACGTAGCCCGAGAATTTATCTAGATTCGGCCGCCACAACCTTAATGATGCAACCGGCGCATGATCTCGCGAATGAGTTTTTAGAGCATTACGCCAGCACCCATTCTGACCTGCACTACGCGGCCCGCGCTGCCACAGAGGCCTATGCCTGGGCCCATCGGCAAGTTCTCAACTTTGCTGGCGCCGAGCCTGCGAACTATGACTGTTTCTTTGCTGGCAGCGGCGCGACTGCGGGCTTCAATAGAATTGCCAGCAGCCTTGCGGCGGCACGTCCTGAGCGCAATATGGTGTTGGTTTCAGAGATGGAACATCACTCCAATGACCTGCCGCATCGAAAAAGCAATCCGGAAATTATTCACATTCGTTGTCAGGGTGAATTCGAGACGTACGGCGGCCTTGATTTGGTGCACCTGCAACACCTGCTGCAAACCCACGGCGACAAAATTAATTATGTTGCAGTGACCGGCGCCAGCAATGTGACCGGGGCAATCACCCCACTGGCAAAGGTCGCCAAGATGGTCCATCAAGTGGGCGCCCTGTTGCTGGTCGACGCCTCACAAATGATGGCCCATGCCGCGGCTCAAGTGAGCGAGAGTGAGATCGATATATTGGTTTTCTCCGGCCACAAAATCTATGCACCTGGTTCACCCGGTGCGGTGGTAATAAAAAAATCAATCTTGAGGCAGATCGAGCCAGACGAACTGGGTGGCGGAATGGTCGACGATGTTTATTTGGATAAATTCTCCCTAACCCAGCAGTTGCCCGAGCGAGAAGAAGCAGGCACCCCGAACATCATCGGCGCGATCACCCTGGGGGCAGCGCTGAAACTATTAAAAGACGTAGGCATGGAATCAATTCGAGCGAAAGAAGTTGAGTTGATCAACTATCTCTGGAAAGCGTTATCAGAGATTGATGCGATAACGCTATACGGCCCTACCCCCAGCGATTTGGCTCGAACCGGCAGCATCGCATTCAACATCAAAGGGCTCGACCACGGCTTAACCGCCGCCGCGCTCAATGACTACTACAACATTCAAGTCCGCAATGGTTGCTTCTGCGCCCACCCCTATGTGCGAGAAATGCTAAAGCGCGAACTCTGGGAAGCAGATATCGACCCGGACGCGCCAAATGCCGAAGCCGAAGTGGCGCGCAAACGTGGCATGGCGCGAGCCAGCCTGGGCATTTACACCACGCGGGCTGAGTTGGATGCACTGTTAGCCGCACTGCGCGATTTAGTGAACCGTCGCGACGAAATGAAAGGCCTCTACCAACCGCTAGGCAAAGATGGCTATCGCCACCAGCATTTCCAACCCGCGCCCGAAGATCTGTTCGACGCCGAACGCTCGCTGCAAAAACTAACTCAAATCTAACTTCTTCGAGATCTTGGCCCAGCTAGCGATGCCACTACTGTCAGCTAATGCCTCGCTTTTAAACCCCATGAGTTTAAAATGGCAGCATTCTGGCAACCCAAGCTAAACGTTTGGGTTTACCGCTTGATCAAATCATCGACACGATTCACCTGCATTGCTTTGGCTAGAGGACTTTTTCGTAAACCGTGAATCCCCAATGGATTCTCGCCAAGTTCTTTGGCCCTACCCAGTGATTTGCCAGCAGTCTTTTCCCGATAAACCTATTCACAAAATAATGCCCAACCAGAAGAACTGAACCATTTTCTTCCGCTAGTGTTTCTAATTTACTCGCGCTTAAGTTAGCCCGAGCAACGCCCTCTTTTTTTGATTCACCCGTTGATCCCAAGCCAAACAACCAAAACGTTCTAAACATCAAAATCCAAATTTTTGGTTTCAGCTTGAGAAACGGGAGCGAAAATGAGGACAGCCCCATTTCTCGAAACATGGCATCACAGGTTTGTTCACTTTTGACACCCAGTGCATCCACCGAATCGATTGAACGCGGATAGTCACTGCAAACAATCACCTGGCAACTGCTTGCAATTTGGTTCGCAATCGCAGGCGGCACCGCATCGGATTTTATGCCTGATAAGTTAAACAAAATTATCCAAGCATCCAACTGAATTGCTTTGATTGGTTCGCTCTTTGGAACCAATGATTCACCATGCCTCAGCAAAACAATTTTCATTCGACGCCTACCTGATGTAGCCCAACATTTGCTTTAGCGGCTTGCCACTAAAGCAGGCCATATGAGGCATCTGTTGGATTATTCGGGGTGGTTGACTCGAAGCTTACCGACTTTCGACGATCTGCTATAAAACCGCTGGATAGACGATTTCGAGCCACTTGTTGACGTTAAAAATGCCGTTGCCCCAATCGGCAGCGAGGTCCGCCAGTGGCGCCTCAGCTTTCACCTGCTGCAAAGTCATCCCTCGATCTTTGAGCGCTAACAGCCGCGAATTTGCGACCTCGAGCATGTCGCGGAAACGTTGCAAGTCGGCTCGATTAGCGAGCGGGCCATGACCGGGTATAATCTTGCTGCGGTTATTTGTCAGTGCGAGAATCGCGTCTGCACCCGCGATCACTCCTTTCAGAGTTCCACCATTGGGCGCATCAATAAAAGGGAAAAAACCATTGAAAAACAAGTCACCGGCATGCACTACATTGGCCTTTTCGAAAAAGACGAAGCTGTCTCCATCGGTGTGCCCGTTGCTCACATGCACCACCTGAACCGTGTCTCCATTGATATGCAAATGTATATCGGTCGAGAAGGTCACGACTGGCAACGCGGCTTTATTGGCAGCCGGTGATTTCATTCCGAAAGCGCTGACGAACGAACCAGCCTGCAAGCGTTCGCGAACCCGATGATGAGCCATTATTAAGGTGCCCCCATTGCCAAGATTCTCATTGCCGCCCGTATGATCGGCATGGAAATGCGTGTTGACTAAATATTTCGGTGCCTGCCCGCCAACCGATTTAACCGCCGCCAAGATCTTCTCCGTCAAAGGTGCGTACTGATCATCGATCATGAAGCTGCCGTCACTACCGGTAAAAAGACCGATATTTCCGCCCTTACCGGCCAACATGTAAAGATTGTCGCGCAGTTGTGTGGTTTTAATGCCAACGGCATCATCAGCGTGCCCAGCGCCGCTAGAAAACGTCGTGATGGCAATTATGGGTATCAGTGTTTTGGCTATTAGGTTCATTCGAAGTCTCCTGAATTGAACTGCATTTCATTTTACCTGCTGGTCAGATAGCATAATCACCTATACCTAAAAATCAATCGAGGCATTTAATGAAAAAAACATCCATGGCCGACAAAGCGGTTCAAACCCAGGCGATCCACGGCGGCGAAAGAATTGACCCGGCTAACGGCGCTTCAGTGCCTAATATTGTGATGTCGAGCACCTTTGTGGTTGACGAAGAGGTCAGTTTTTCAGCCAACAACCTGACCGCCGAGAGCCCGTTTATCTACACCCGTTGGGACAACCCCACCACCCAGCAGCTAGAACATAAACTTGCCTTATTAGAGCAGGCCGAAGCCTGTTTAGCGTTTGCCTCAGGCATGGCCGCCAGCGCTTCGGTGATGTTTGCGCACTTGAGCCAAGGCGACCATCTTGTGATCAGCAACACCAACTACCCCGGCACCGCAGAATTTGCGCGCAACACCTTAACCCGACTTGGGATTGAAGTGTCTCCCGTCAACACCGCCGACCCTGACAGTGTTGCTAATGCGATTCGTGATAACACTCGAATGATCTGGATTGAAACCCCATCTAATCCGCTGCTAAAAATATCTGACATCGCGGCGATCGCTCAGTTGGCCAAAGCGCAGAAAGCACTGTTGGTAGTCGATTCAACCTTTGCCTCTCCGATTGCAACGCGACCGTTGGCGTTGGGTGCCGATTTGGTGGTTCATTCACTAACCAAATACATCGGCGGCCATGGCGACGCAATGGGCGGCTCGGTTTGCGGCGCGCAAAGTTTAATTGGCCCGCTGCGCGGTGAAGCACTGGTGCATTACGGCGGCGTCATCAGCCCGTTCAATGCCTGGCTGATTATGCGCGGCATGGCCACCTTGCCACTGCGCATGCGCGCTCATCAAGAAAATGCGATGGCGCTCGCCAATTTCCTTGAAAACGAGACCAAGGTTCAACTCACGCTTTACCCAGGCCTAGAATCGCACCCGCAGCATGCGCTGGCGAAGTCACAGATGGATAATTTCTCTGGGATGATCAGTTTTCGCTGCGCCGATGGCAAAACGATGTTCAAAAGCATGATGGAAAAACTGGAGGTGATTCATTGTGCGGTTTCGTTAGGACACCACCGCAGTTTGATTTATTTGATGCAAACCGACGATTTGATCGACTCGTCCTATCATCTTGAAGGGGTTGAACTCGAGCAATATCGAGATACCGCGGGTGACGGTCTATTTCGTTTCTCGGTAGGTCTAGAAGACCCGCAAGATTTGATCAACGATCTGAGCCGTGTGCTCGCGTGACGGCACCGACTAGTCGCCTCAGCCTCAACCTCAGCGACAGCGCGCGCCAGCTGCGTGATCAACTGCACGCAGCTGGCGTAAGCCTTCCGAACCGCGAGTCGCTAGCGCAATATCGACAATCTTCGATCGAGGCTAACCAAGCTGCGGTTGAAACCGCCATCAGCCACTTTAGCGGCGAAATAGAAACTGCAGAGATCAATGGCGTTAGCTGTCGTTGTGTGACACCCACAGGCTGGAACGCAATTAAAGACCCGTGCATTCAATATGCCTTCGGTGGCGGCTATGTTAGTGGAAGTACCTTTGAAGATCAGGTCATCACCTTGCCAATCGCGACCGAAGCCAATGCCCGCGTGGTGATGGTCGACTATTGCCTGTCGCCTGAATATCCGTATCCACTGCCACAACAAGATATGGATGCGGTCTATCCGGCCTTAGTCGATCAATATGGTGCGGCCAGACTCGCCATCTGTGGTGAATCGGCCGGCGGTCATCAGGCGCTTGGATTATTACAGCGAAACCGCCAAGAGGGTTTGCCAATGCCAAGCTGTGCCGCCTTGCTCTCACCCTGGTGCGACCTGACCAACCAAGGTGACAGTCACGAGTTTAATCAAGGGCGAGACCCGAGTCTGAACAACGAATGGGTTAACATCGCCAGCCAACTGCACGCCAACGGCCAACCACTGAATGACCTGGGAATATCACCCCTCTTCGCCGAGATGCGTGATTTGCCACCCACTCTAATCACCAGCGGTAGCTGTGACTTACTGTTGAGTCAGTGCCTGCGGTTGGCTCAGCGGATGCGCGCCGCTGGGGTCGAATGTGACCTTCGTGTTTGGGAAGGCCTGTGGCACGTGTTTGAGTTCTACCCTATTCCCGAGGCACAACAGTCACTGGTTGAGATAGCAGTTTTCATTCGTCAGCATGCGAGTGGTCACTAGTAGCCGCATGGATTGATGAGCTGATAATTTAATGAACCGATAACTTCACTCAAGTTGCGCCAGAATTTCGCGATTGACCTCGAGGTAGCCGTCGCCCTTATGCTTGACCGCATGCCCGATAACTGCGTGCAGCCTCGGCAAGGCATGAAATGGCACTGCAGCGAGAAAATGATGTTCGGCGTGATAACCCATGTTCCAGCTCAAGAATCTGATTAGCGGCGAAGTTTTGGTGGTGCGTGAATTCGCCAGCATGTCATTCGAGAAATCGCAGCCGGTATGTTCAGCCAACAGAAACAATCGCAGCACCGGTTGCCCCAATAACAACGGCAAGATCCAAAACCACCACAAAAAACTGCTGTTAAACAACCCGCTCAAAATCAACAATGAGGCATAACCGGCAAGGTGAAGACGGGCTTCACGAATAATCATCGCATGCTTGTGCTTCTCGATGAAACGGCACTCGGCTTCGCTGACCCGCCCTCGCGCATGGGCGTAAAGAACTTGCCATTGTTCAAGCCAATTTGGCAGTCCTGTAACTCGCCAAAACCACGACTTGAATTTCATCGGCGTAAACTTTGCCAATTCCGGATCAAGTTCCGGGTCTTGCGTGTGGCGATGATGGTTATAGTGAAAAGCACGAAAATATTGGGCCGGTAAAAACAAAATAAAACCAGCCACCGCCGCCACCAAATTATTCAATGATTTACTTTTGAAAGCGGTGAAATGCACGCTCTCGTGCAATGGGGCGAACAGAAAAATCAACACCGTCGCGTAGACCGGCAGTGTCAGTAAAAGCAACGGGTTATCGAGGTTCGAACCTAGCGCTACGGCAGACAACAGCAATAGTGTGAGATGTCCAACTAAGCGTACCAGACCTTTGCGATTCGATCGTCGCAGCAATTGCTTGCGAAGATCTTGATTTAGACTCGGTGGATCAGATCTCATCTGAGTGGGAAGCTTTCAATCACGCGATACTCTAAACCGACCTCAAGTTTCTTCACCTCGATCAACTCGAACGAATCGACAGCCCAGGCTAGCGGATCAACGCTCGCCGACTGCACAAAGTCACCGCCTTTGCGAGCCAGCGTCAGGTGCGGACGATAAGGTCGTTTTT
Organism: uncultured Gammaproteobacteria bacterium; assembly: GCA_965364115.1. Lineage (GTDB taxonomy): Bacteria > Pseudomonadota > Gammaproteobacteria. The sequence continues at coordinate 13,010 of CBDTWQ010000013.1, forward strand.
CGGCTTCAAAGCCACAGTGGCTCAAGTTTTCCGCCAATTTGTGATGCAATTGTCTGAGTCCTTCAGGCATCTGTTTACAGCCCAACCAGTTCACATTAGGTTTTTTAAAGTAGCCAGATTGATCGATGACCAGATCAAACGACTCTGATTGAACGCCGCGAGCTTGCTCGCGCATTCGAGCCAACTGATCAAAATAAACATTGCCAATAAAGTGTAAGGTCAAATGCAGATTAGCTGCTGGCACTAGCTGAGCAGAACCGTCAAAAGGCAGTTTCTGGCTGGCAGTCTGCAATCTGGCACGAGCCTGGTCATTAGGCCAGAGGGCGAAAAAAACTCGAATGTCCTTCGGTTCTCTCACCAAGGCTTAACTCTTATTCGGCCTGCGGCAGGATTGGCAGCGGCCCGTTTGAAATCGGCAAGTCTGGCACCCAAATATAACCATCATCGTCAATCACGTGCGCCTCGCGCAATCCATGATCCGGTTGGTCACGAGGACCATCGAGCAGTTTAAATCCAAACTTGATTGCGCGAGCCGCCACCGCATCCGGGTTGCAATCATGCAGACGCAGTTCGACCCCGGCACCCCGCCGAGAATGACTGAGGCAATCCTGCAATAGCGGATGCTTGTCGTAAGTGTGGTCGGCATGAACCAACCAGCTAGTGCCAAACCCTCGCAGAATCAAAAGGTCTTCATCCTGATGCCACACTTCGGCTTGCAACACGTCACGCTGCATGACCAAAGCGCGTTCGATGTTAGTGGTCAGCAAATTAACCGTGAATCCGCTCAGCGATTGGCCATAGTCGGGCGGTGGCATCGGCGGTTTTAGAGTGCTATGTTTCATCGCTAAGATTTGTCTCTATGTTTGGTTGATATGTCTCACTGCTAAGCAATAGTGCTAGGTTTTATTAACGCGCCACTATTCGCAAGGTTCAAGCAGTCTATGCCTAACTCAATCTGAGGACAATCCACTACGAAAGCGACTCAAGCTCCAAGCGCCTATCGACAGAATCACGATGAAAATCAGAATCATCCCGTTCCATCCCAAGCCATCGTATAGAAATCCTGGAAGCCATGAACCCAATGCACCACTGAAATAATAAATCGAAACATAAAGCCCATTGACCACGCCCTTGTGTTCTTTCGTCAGCTGATTGGCTAGGCCTGACAACAAAGAGTGAATTAAAAAGAAGCCAGCCGCCAGCCAGAACATCGCGACAATCAAACCGTAAAAACCAACCCACAGCAGGGCAATTAAACCTATGCCATGCACTAGTAGCCCCAACTGAAGCCCGCGTCGATCACTCTTCATTTTTCTCGCAATCAATTGGCTAAAGAATGACACCGGCACTCCCGCAAGATAACCGAGATAAAGCAACGAAATAATCACCGGCGTGACGCCGTTGTCGATTGTTTGCAGGTGAAAAGGAACGATGTTCAAGACCCCTGAAAAAACAAAGAACACGCTTGCCAGAGCAAGGAAAAGAAATCGATAGTTTTTATGCTTTAACACTCGGCCTATGCTCGCTCGATCAAGCCGACTGAAGCTAATTGCGGTTTTCGTCTCAATTCGGCTGATCAACACAAGCGGCACCAGTTGCAACAAGCCGACCACGACAAAAGCCATTCGCCAATCGAAGTTTGTGGCGAACAAACCACCGAGTAAGCGACCGCTGAAACCACCTAGAATGCTCGATCCGATATAGAAACCCATCGCCGCGCGCACCTGCTTAGGCGGCACCATAGTGGCGCAATAAGTCATCAATGCGGTAAAGATAGCCGGCAGTAAAAGGCCCTGGATCAGACGCAGCCCCAACAACTGCCAAAAGTCTTCAACAAAGTAAAAACACAATTGATTGATCGAGAGCAGCAACAAAGCCACCATCAACATAGTTCGGGCTGGAATGGCTTGCAAAAAATAACCGTAAAATACAGGCGCCAATGCCAGTGGCAACATGCAAACGGTCATTAAAAGACCCGCCTCACTGGCTGAAATACCAAACTCAATCGCCAACTGCGGCAACAAGGGTTGGGGAATGTAAAGCGAGCTAAACGCGATCACCGTTGTCATCAACGCAATCATCAACTTCGGCGTTAGTTTCATCGACGCGACCTGTCTATTCGCTTGCTACAGGGGTTAAAACCCGAGGGCTGATTGACAAAACGGGGGTTGAGGTCGATAAAAGCCATCTGAGTTGATTCATGACTTGCCAAGCAACAGTAAGCCGAGCAATCCAGACCGCGGCACGCGATTTCTGATTCTGCCAGTCAAAGCCGATCCAAACGCCTTCCAGTCACCGGATCAAACAAACCAATTTTATTCGGCTCGACTTGAATCGGCAAAGAATCACCCACCTCGAATTTTGTCTTCAACTCTTCCTCGTATGCTCAATGTTATGGTGTCGATATCCACCGAAAAACGTCAGTATGATACCTAACCGATTATTCACTTCTAATCCTATATTAATGGTAAATAGGCTATCAAGTCCTACAGGTTTATTAAGCCATTACACGTTGCTAGACAGCAACAAACGCAACCAATTCGCGGCAAAGTGACTTCGCCGGAACAGATTCCCAGGTTTGGGATATTTCTATCGGTGATCATAAGTAAATGTTCCGTTACACTCGCGAAATGGAACTTTGGATCCCCCTCACTATCGGCGCGGCTTTTTTTCAAAACCTTCGCTCCGCGATGCAAAAACATCTGCAAGGGAAGCTCTCAACGCTTGGCGCAGCCTATGTGCGCTTTTTATACGCACTGCCGGTCGCACTGATTTACTGTTTAATTGTGTTCTGGGCTGAACAATCGACGATCCCAACTCTCAGCTCAACTTTCCTGTTCTATAGCTTAGCGGGTGGTGTCTGCCAAATTCTCTTCACGTGCTTATTGCTCTGGTTATTCTCGTTTCATAATTTTGCGGTCGGCACCACCTTCTCCAAGTTAGAAACGATAATGGTCGCCATCTTTGGTCTTCTATTGCTCGGCGACAGGTTAACCCCAACAGTGATCGTAGCGATCGCGATCAGCGCGGCGGGGGTTCTGGTCCTCAGTGCCGGTCAGTCGCAACTTAGCCTAACCGGTTTGTCGAGAGGGTTATGGCGTCTACCCACCCTGATTGGGCTCGCAAGCGCGGCTTCCATGGGCATGAGCGTGGTTTTTTTCAGAGCCGCCTCGCTGTCGCTAGGGCTCGATAGCTTCACCCTGTCGGCTGCCTTTACGCTGCTGGTGGTGTTATTTCTGCAAACATTGATCATGGGGGCGGTCATCTTAGTTCGCGAAGCCGGCGAGATGTCGCGGGTTTTTCATCACTGGCGTCCGGCGGCATTAGTTGGGATTTGCGGAGGCCTCGCCTCGATCGGCTGGTTCAGCGCTTTTACCCTGCAAAACGCGACCTATGTTCGCGCCCTAGGACAGATCGAATTGCTTTTCACCTTCGC
>CBDTWQ010000014.1:0-16093 GCA_965364115.1 uncultured Gammaproteobacteria bacterium
AGCGATAAAGTCTGTTGCAGATAGCAACTGATAGCAGGGAACCATAAAATCATGACCAAAATAGTCACATTTGGGGCAGTTGGGAGTAGCCGGCCCCATAACAAACTCAGCGTGAAAGAACTCGAGCGACAACTTCGATTTCATCGCATTGCGATGCGTCAAAGTAAAATAGCCTTCTGGCGATGGTCATTTGCCAAACTAAAAATGACCGACTGGTCTGACAACTACACCGACATCGACTCGCTAAACCCCAACAAAGCACTCGATGATGATGACCTGCTTGAAGCCATTCACCCCGAAGACCGCGAAACCGTAGCAGCCGTTTACGATAAAGCCTACGACGAAGAAATTCCATTTGATATCGAATATCGAATTGTTGACAAGCACGGACAACACCGTTGGATTCACGAACACGCCGAAGTTGACTTCAATGAACAAGGCAGAGCGATCGCGTTTTTTGGGGTGCTGCAAGACATCACGCAGCGCAAAGAGTTGGAGCAAAAACTCGAATCACTGGCCAGAGTCGATGATTTAACTGGACTACTAAATCGGCGTGAGTTTAATCAGCAATTCAAGCAGGCGCTGCAGCGAACCAAGCGCAATGGCAGCAAAATTGCGCTGCTATATATTGACTTAGATGATTTCAAAAGCGTAAACGACCTCCTAGGGCACGAGTTTGGTGACCAGACACTGAAGGAGATCGCAAGTCGAATAACCAACGAACTGCGTCAAAGCGACTTGGCCGCACGAATAGGAGGCGATGAGTTCAATTTACTTCTAGAGGGCAAGGTCGACGTAGATCAAGCCATCGAGATCGCCGACAGGCTACTCAAAGTTCTCGCCAGACCGATCAAACTCTCCGACGATAAAAGCGTGTGCTTATCTGGCAGTATTGGGATTGCCATAGCACCCGACCATGGCGTCAGTGTCAAAGCACTAACCATGCTGGCAGACAAAGCCATGTACCAAGCCAAAAATTCAGGCCGCGACCAGTTCGTATTCGCTTCGCTAGCTAAACCTACAAAGTGAGTCATTTTAGGATTAACTCATAAAAGGGTTATGGAGAATTGGCTAATTGCCCTGCGCTATAGTTAGTGAAAGTCCATCTTAATCCTATCGAAACTTGCTCAGCGCGAATAAGGTTGAATGGTCCTACACCCAACAATCGCCTTCTCTAGGCAAGGAAAAAATGAAGTCATCTAAGCCAATAAGTTTGGATCAAATTACAGCGTATATTAATCAAGAATTTGATGGCCTAGCCCCTATGGATGCATGGGGTGAAACCAGTTTTTTTTATAACCCAAACTCGCGCCTACCCAGGGGCGCCTATTTTTGCACGTTAAAGGAAAAAGATGGCGATAACGATAAGGCGTCTCAGATAGACCGAGATGGCGTCTTTCGATTCAACTTTGGATTACCGCCAAGTGCCTTCATTGAAATATTTGGGGTCAAGCCGAAGCGACCCGCAAAGGGAGAAATCATAGAGGGTCGTTGGGATTTTACCGAGTTGAATAAACTGATGCCTCATCCTGTTTATGGCTGGATGGGCTGGGTTGCCGTGTTGAACCCCAGCCAAGAAGTGATCACTGAATTAAAACCTCTGATACGCCTTGCCTATGAGAAGGCACAACAGAGCTTCAAAAAGAGACTCAGTTAATTCAAGCGGCAAGAGTCAATTCGCCATTAGTTTGTCAAACTGGCCGCTGTACTCACCCGACAGCATCCGTTATTCTGTTTGACTGTAATCTGCTTTAGACAAAGCAAAACTTTCACTGGGCGAGCCTCAAACAGTTATCAATCGTGTTTGCTTGACCCACTTCTCGGGGGAGAAAAAACAACATGATCCGACTATTTCTGGCTAGGACCTTATGGTTTGCTCTTTTTGCGCCGCTCGCCTTAGGCGCAGCGTCATTATCGAAAACAGCGAGCGACGGCTCCGGCAACAACCAATTTCTCAACGCTTATACGGTTAATGTTTCGGCGTCAGTTGCCGACCGTTTGCGCCGTCAACACTACGATATCTCTTCAATTCGCGGTGCAGTCGGAAACTCACTTCAGCTAGAAGTGATCATGACCGAGGCCGCCGCCAATCAACTAGTAGCTCAGGGTTTGGCGCTCTCACGAAACACCGGCAAATCAACCCAGCGAAACTTTCGGTCGTTGCGCGAGACCGCGGCGCCCGTGTTTCGGCCCTATAGCGGGATTAATGGCCTGCAGCAGGAAATGCGCGAATTAGCCGATCAATACGCCGATATCACTGATCTCGAAGTCATCGGCCAAACCACTAATGGCGTTGACATTCTGGCGATTCAAGTCACTAAAAACGCAAAAAAAGTCAAAGACGGCAGCAAACCGACCGTGCTTTACGTTTCGGCTCAACACGCACGCGAATGGATCACACCTGAGGTCAATCGCCGCTTGTTGCGGCTGTTTTTAGAGGGTTATGGCAAAGATCCTGAACTCACTCAAATCATCGAAACCACCGAACTCTGGTTCGTGCTGGTTGCCAATCCTGATGGCTATGACCACACCTTCACCGCCGGTAACAGACTGTGGCGAAAAACACTCTCCGACAATGATGGCGACGGTCAAATCACTTCTTTCGACGGCGTAGACCCCAATCGAAATTTTCCAACGTTTTGGGGCTATGATGATGAAGGCTCATCATCTGATCCTGGTTCAGCCACCTATCGCGGCACCGCTGCGGGTTCTGAGCCCGAGACTCAAGCCTATGACGGGTTGGTTGCGAAAATCACCCCTGAGTTTCTAGTCAACTACCACTCAGCCGCCGAGCTGATTCTCTACGGTGCCGGCTTTCAGGTGGCAACCCCAACCCCAGACGACATTATTCTAGCCGCCTTAGCCGGTGATGATGAAAACCCGGCGATCGAGGGCTTCGACCCAGATCTATCGGCCGAGTTGTACACCACCAACGGCGAAACCACCGAACATATGGCGGCCGCTCACGGCGTGCTGGCCTACACCCCGGAATTGAGCGAATGCCAAACAGTTTCGGCAGACCCCGGCTCTTGTCAGAGCGTTTTCAACTTCCCTGACGACGAATCATTGATTCAGGCCGAGTTCGAGAGAAACATCCCTTTTGCGCTCGACGTCGCTCGCAGCGCGAGGAACCCTTTTGAGCCGGTGAACCATATGGGCAATATCGCGCCTGATTTCGTGCTCGATGATCTCGCCATCTCACATGGTAAAACTCAGACCGTCAAAGCAACGATTAGCCGTCAGGTCGACAAGCTAGACCTGCACTATCGAGTCAATGATAAAAAACGCTCCAAAAAAGCCAAAACCAAGGAATGGAATGGCGGCCTTCGCTACGGTGGCATGTTTAGCGACTACTATCGCGAGGTACGAGGTTCGATCAAAGGTTTGCGCGCCGGCGATAAGGTTGAGTATTGGTTCACTGGAGAACTAGACGCCAGCGTCGAGAAGGAAGGGAATGACGACGGCAAGAAGGGCAAAAAAGGAAAGAAAAGTAAAAAGGATAAGAAGGGTAAGAAAGGTAAGAAAGGGAAGAAAGGCAAAAAAGAGAAAGTCGAGTCCGAGCATGCTTTCTTCGATGTGACCGATTCACCAGCCAAAGTGCTGGTGATTGCCAACGAAGACTACGACGGCACCTCACCAGTGCAAAATGTCGGTGGCCCACAGTATCTGAATTACTACACAGATGCGTTAGCGGCGAACGGAATCAAGCACAATGTTTGGGATTTAGATGCACAAGGAACACCGCATGCGTTGGGGGTTTTGTCGCACTATGATACGGTTGTTTGGTATGTTGGAGACAACATCATCACCCAAGAATTGGAAGACAAAGATGTTCTTTTCCCTGACTCAGAGCTCGGCGTCGACGAGGTAATACAATTCACCACCATCGCCGTTCGAGATTATTTAAATGAAGGTGGCAAGCTGATCAAAACGGGTGATCGAGCCGGTTACTTTGGCCAATTCGTCGGTAACGTAGGTGGCTTATTTTACGGCGATAATGGCTACCCCTATGAACCTTGCAGCGTCGAAGGTAGCATTTTTGATGATTGCTTGGTCTACAGCGATGACTTTCACCAATATTGGTTAGGCGATTATGGACGAGTTTCTTTTGGTGATCCGGTCCGTGTTGTGGGCTTAGATTCACCATTGAGTGGTCTAAGTTTTGATATCAACGGCGAGGGCTCGGCCAACAATTCATTTGATGCGGGCCAGTCGTTAGTAACCTCTTCGCTATTGCCCGTCGCTCAGTTCCCAACCTTTGGTGACTCGCGCTCAATTGCCAGTTATTCGTCTGAAGGCTCGCCGCCGTTCGAACCTTTGACGGGTGAATACTACGTCGGACTGCTCGCTCGTAATAATCAGTACAACCGTTTCAGCCGGACGATCGATTTGAGTACTGCTGAATCTGCGAATCTGAGTTTTGCCACTTCCTTCGATGTTGAGGGAGAATACGACTTTTTCGTGGTTGAAGCGCGTCCCGTTGGCACCAACCAATGGACAACGCTGAAAGACATCAACGGCAACACCCCTGGAGTCAGACTTGCGGCTTGTTTTGATGGCTTATGGGATGTTCATCCATTCCTATTTGATCATTACATCGACGCAGCCACTTGCGCGTCACCCGGCCCTACGGGAGAGTTTCATGCCTTCAACGGAAACTCCGACGGCTGGTTGAATGCATCATTCGATTTGAGCGCATTTAGCGGACAGCCAATAGAAGTGTCCTTAAGCTATATCTCGGATGTTGGCCTCACCAACACCGGCGTTTTTATTGATGACCTTGAGGTCTCCGTCAACGGCCAAACCGATCTCCAAGGGTGGGAGCAAAATCAATCACCTTGGTCGGTTGCAGCCCCACCATCCGGCAGCCCTGCCGCCCAGATTGATTGGGAGCGTTCGACAGGCTTGATCAGCGTGGTCATCTCTGCTGCGGTTGCCACTGAAAGCACGGTTTATTTACCCTTCGGCTTTGAAGCGATATCGACTTATCAAGAGCGCTCAGAAGTGATGAAGAGATTGCTGGAATATCTCACTAAGAAGTAACAAAAAAGGGCCGTCTCAAACGAGACGGCCCTTTTGGCTTTCAAACTCTTTCAGCTAAAACTATCGGCTCAATTCACCCATTGTTACCAGCAGACTGACGCCGAAGATCAGCCTAATCCACTACGACGCCTGTGTTCGAGCCTTATCCTCGGTCACATCGCCAGAATCTGGCTGACTCTCAGACTTCGAATTTTCACCAAGGCCTGCTTTGACCGTTTTCGGAATCTGAACCTGAACTTTTGCCTCAGCGGCTCCTCTGGTAACTCGCGAAGACTCGTTACCGCTGTTTCTCCTGCCACTGCCGTCATTACTGCGGCGGTCACGGCGGATGCTGGCCAGCTCTTGTTCGTGGATAAACAGAATTTCCAAGGCCACTTTATAAGTGTGGAACGCCTTTTGATAACGACTATGATCAGGGAACAGCGTGTTGATATAGTCCATCATCAACGAGGTTGGCAAGCCCACTAACGAGCTCACAATCGCAACCGCAGCACCTTCCTTGATGTCCCCACCTTGATTCAAGGCCAAGTAAAACCCAGCAAAGGTTCCAATAATACCCATCAAGATAATCATGAACGGCGCACGGTTCAAAAGGCTGCCGATATCTTCCGAGTCAAAACATTTATAGGTAGTCGAAAAATAGGGGTTTCGATCCATTGCGATTCGAGAAATAATTTCGTAATCCGGTGCGCGTCCGTATCCCTGGCCCTGCAATTCGCTGGTGGTTAGCTCGATCACCGCGGCTGTGCCGTGAACCATCCCAAAGAGCCTATCCATCAATTTGGGGGACTCCCCGCTAACCAAATTTTTCTCAACCAAATCTTCCTGAGTTTTATCCAACATGATATTGGCTTTGGTGTCGAGCTTTCGAGCTTCTAGCTTGAGCTTTTCAGCTTCTTGGATTTTTGCCCTAAGCTTGTCTAGAAAGGGGTCTTTACCCGAATACAGCGAAACCGGAATCTTCAGTTCAGCGGTCGAAAGAGAGGGATCAAAATTCGCCGCCAAAGCCACTTCGGCCTGCTCTCGAACACTATCGACATATGACAAATCCGACGGCGTCAACTGGACTTTCTTATATTCGAAAATCGCATAATAGAATGCGGTTGAGAAGCGATTGAGGGTAGCAATTTTGTAGTGTAAGCCAAATTTGAAAATCAAGAAAACTACAAAGCACCCTAAGATGCCGCCAATAAAGATCTGCCCCACCATCGCATTGGTGAGTTGTAAATCGGAATAGAGCAGAAAATAAACCGCTGCCCCGATAATTGCCAAAAATATAAACTTAAACATTATTACCCTCTAATCCAAAATCTGGATCAAGAAATACCTACAAAATCTGATTAATCTTCCGAGTATAGTCGGAACTCTAGAATAGACGCCTGTTCCTTCTTACAATCGTACTCAATACACTTCGCTTTCTTGCCAACCAACTCCACTGGAACCGGTGCAGATTTTTGGAAACCAAGCGCCGCAATCGCCATATCAGCCTTCATTCGCGCCCGGTAGGGATATTCACCCATATCTTTCACGCTGAAAATAAAGTCATACATCGCACGCGATCGATCATTACTCAGCGACATATTAAATTCACGCGCTATTTCTACCGCTTTTGACGTGCCGTTAACATCAATGTAAACACCCCGGTGAACTGGCGAGGTCATGCCCGAAATTTTGAGCGATTCGATCTGTCCTGCAGCACTAGCATTCTCATAAATGCTTTGCGCGTATCGAGGAATCATTTCCCTGAGGAAATCCTTCATGCTTTCTGACAAGGTTGAAGATCCACGCACAAAGTACGATTCCTGAAAGTTGATTCTAACCTTACCCGTCTTCTCGTCAATCTCCACCGCAGCAGCATCAAAGTCATTGAAATTTGAGTTCAGCTGATCAACGATCTGTTGCCTTGCTTTCTCGGCTTGCAAGAAAGGCTTAAGTTCAGCCTGTTTCTCGGCCTCAAGTTTGACTTGTTGAGCCGCCAATCCACTGGCAAGGGCCAGCTTTGACTCTTCTTCGGCTTGCAGTCGAGCCAGCACGGCTGCTGCCGATGCCGCCGCGTCAGCTGCGAATGCTGCTGCCGCTAAGTCTTTCGCGCTTTTCGCTTCAAGTTCGATCTGTTGCGCTGCCAATTGATCCGCTAAAGCTTGCTCGGCTTTAGCTTCGGCTTGTGCCCTAGCCGTTTCAGCCGCTGCTACTGCTGCTGCCTTAGCCGAAGCGGTAGCGGCGGCCAAATCGATGTCACGCTGTGCTTCTAATTGCGCTAGCTGTGCGGCCAGCTTATTCGCCAGCAATTGCTTGGCTTCTTCCTCAACTTCTTTACGCGTCGCATCCGCTGCGGCAAGGGCAGCCGCTTCGGCCGCTAATTTGATCGCCGCTAATTGCCTTGCACTTTCTGCTTGGAGCTTGGCCTGCTGCGAGGCGAGCTGATTGGCCAACGCCTGCTCGGCTTCTGCCTCGGCTTGTCGCCTGGCCGACGCGGCAGCGGCAGTGGCAGCTGCCCGTGCGGCCGATTTGGCCGCCGAGACCTGTCGATTTTGTTGAACTTTTAACTGTGCCTGTTGGGCTGCCAATTCATACGCCAGGGTTTGACCCTCCTCAACCTTGGCCAAAGCCACTTCGATCTGCTGACGCTGCCGCTCGGCTTCTCGCGCCGACTGTAGCTCCAGTTCAACTCGTTGCTGTTCAACCTCAGCAACCTCGCTTCGCTTCTGTTTTTCGAATTCGGCTTCACGTCGCGCCAAATCATCAACTCGTTTCAGTTCTGCAGCAACCAGCGCTTGAGTGGTATTTTCTAGCTGTGCTTCTTTGGCGGTTATCACTTCTTGCTTCGCCGTGATCACTTGCTCGAGCTCTTGTTTCACCGAGGTGACTTCGGCATCTTTCTCCTGCTCAAGTTCGGAGACTGTCTTCTCAAGCTCCTCATTTAGAATGGTGACGGTGGTTTGAAGTTCAGCCTGCTTCTGGGCTTCAATCTCTATTTTCTGCAGCTCGATCTCTTCCTCTTTTTCCGCCTCAAACTGGGTCACCAAAGTTTCATATTCGAAAGCGGCTTCACTTTGCTGGGCGGCGAGCATCGCGGTAAACTGTTTCACTAATTCTTGAGCCTTACGCTCTCTATCCGCTTCAATTTCGGCTAAAGACTTCTTCGCGTTCTTAGCGATGATTTTTCGACGCTTTTTCCGCTCTTGTTCAACTATGTCCACTTCCTCCTGCAAATCTTCATAGTTCCGCACGATCTGATCTAAGGTTTGCTTACTCTTCAGCTGTTCGGCCACAATTTCATCGCTAGAATAAATCATAAAGACGATTGCTAAAATAGCGAACAGGTCAACCATAGGGACCAACGCCTCGGTGGTCTTGGATTGGCTAGAGTCATTTTGATCGAGTAACATCAGCTAGTTTCAATAAAATTAAAGTAACCCACTGAATATAGGCCAGATTGAATAAATTTTGGGCTAAATTGAATAAATTACAATCGCATAGATTACGAAAGCATCGATTGAAGTCGCCACCAAAGCTTTAGATAGGCAAGCTTCTTGCTAATGAGTGAAGATCATACCTCTAAAATCAGTCCAATCAATTGTTCCAGCATTTCACAATCCTTAGTAATCGAAACAATTGTTGGTTTTTTTTTGATCACTTTTTTAATCACCTCACATAACTCGATTTCCAGCCCATATCTAGATTAGCAATGGGTCACCTATAGATGATGCCCGCATCATCTATGACGACAATTCAACCAGCTGAACGGCGTTCGGCCACATTGATCTTCGGTTGTTGTTTTAAGGGCGCCACCGAGAACCTGACATTGGCGAAGATTAGCGACCCTGCCACTAACCCACCCGATTAACTAAAGATAAGCTTAATTTACTGGATCTAGGACAAAACTAGACTAGGCTTTCTAAAGACTATTTTATTAGTTTCGATCGGCGCATCTTCAAGCTCACTTGGTTGCAACCCATCAGGTGGCAACTTAAATAGATTTTGCATTACGGAAAAACCACTCAAAGGCATCAGCTCAGAGGATATTGATGAATAAAAATAACAGCCTAACTTTATTACAATCCGGACTCGAATCAGCCGCTCAAACAAGGTGGCCAGATTGCAAACTGATTAGTTTCGAGGACCCTAGCGACGACGCATGCAGCATGGTGCTGGAGATCGCAGACCTCAGTCTGATGATCATTAGCAAGAAACCAAAATTAAGATCTAAGCTCAACTGGGACCTGGGTTCAATCAGCAAAGAGTCTTTGCAAGCCATTTTGCAAGCGCTCAAGCTAAAACGTGATATTCAGCTGGTTGACTACAGTTCTCGGCGACAGTTTGATCAAAAAAAATCTAAACAACACATTGCTACCAGCGTCACCCTAGCTAAAAAAGCCGTTGCGATGAAGTGGGATAAAATTTTCCCCAACGACCCACTGCCGGAAAGTTTCCAATGGACGATAGACAAACAAGAGGTCAAAAAACGCAAAGACTGTTTGGTGGTGTTTCATCACCTGAAAAATGGTCGGGCCAAGCAGACCAATGAATATCAACTACCGCTAAAAAATATTTCGATGGCAATATACGAGTCCACCTTAGCCTTCAACACTTTCCCATTCAATATTCCACATAGTCACAAGATTATTGAAAACAAAGAAGTCACCTATGACCGTCCACTCAGTCAATGGCAAGACCACGTCGATCAAAAGGGTTTGCTAGAAAATTCGACCGTTAAAAACAAAAAATGCGCTAAGTGTAAAACCCAGTACTTCGACACTAGTTCGCAAGACTACTGTTATCAATGCATGATCGGCGAACAGGTGGTTACCGAAAAGAAAGCAATTGCGCTCTGCAAACAGGCCGAAAAACTGTCAAAGCTGAGCGAATGGAAAGAGACAGCAGCGAAAATGAAGGCTTTGCAACAACAATGGCAGCAGCTGAAAAATATATCCAGAGATAAAAGCGACAGCCTCTACGAGCGCTTTCGCGCGGCAACGCAAACTTTTTTCGATCGACAGCAGGCTTTTTTCGACAAACTCAATGGCGAGCGCGAAGGCAATCAAGCTAAGGCAGAAAAACTGATCAAAGCAGCCAAGCTGAGCGTCAAAAACAAAGACCCTCGACAAGCACGTGAGGAAATCATCGAGTTACAACAAAAGTGGAAATCGGTTAATCCATTACCACAGGCACATGCAGATGCGCTTTGGAGCGACTTTAGAGCTACTTGTCAGTCGGTGTTTACTAAGTGACTTTCAACGGGCTTTGAGCATTTCAGGGCCCGTTTTTCAACCTGCCCTATGCCCAGGTCGAAGCCAATTTCGAATCGCTGTTAGATCGGCTTCTTATCGATGATCAATTTAGCTATAACCCTTTAGTGATAAATAACGACTAATAACTAGCGACCGACAGGCTTGTCGCGTTCAATCAATCGCAGGCTGTCTTCAGCAAAACCAATCCCCGCTTCGACAAAGAAATTAAAAACTTTGTCAATTCCATAACTCAGCAATGCCTCACGATCGTCTTCATATCTCGCTATCGCGGCAATTTTTCCGCGATAGCCGGCAAGCTGCAATTGTTCGGTGATGTTGCGACAATCTTCGGTTACCGGAGTGGCAATCAACACCAATTCAATTTTTGAGATATCCAAGTTTTCCCATAGATCGACGCTTTCACCATCACCCTCGAACACCTGCAGGCCTTGCTGACGTTGCTCCGCGACGCGCTCATGATCGGCATCCATCGCCCAAACCTGATTGCCCAATTGGTCACGCAAAGCTTGGTAAGCACCTAGACCGATGCGCCCTGTGCCTATCACTAAAACCTCGGCATTGGTCGGCTGAAAGAATATATCTTCTGCTAACGGATTATTGCGTTCGAAACGATGCAGCAAGGTTTTGAAGCGAGCATAAATGCTGTGCGCGCGATGGTAATAAACACAGGTCAAAACAAAAGACAACGAGATGCTCAGCGCCAATATGACCAGCCATTCCTTCGCGATCAAGCCTAGATTGACGCCCACCACCATCACGATCAAGCCAAACTCGCTATAGTTGGTTAACAACAGCGACGACAGGCTCGCGGTGCGGGCTCTCAATCTGAAACGGACAAAGGCAAAATAAAACATCAACAATTTGATTAGTAGCAATGGAACTAGCAACACCGCTGTAACCATCATCGATAGATCAGGCAGTGCGACTAGACCAATCGTCAAGAAGAAGCCGACTAAGAAAATATCCTTGAAGCCCAGCAATGAACGCGACAGTTCAGAAGCCTTCTCATGTCGACTCAGCAACACCCCAAATATCAAAGCGCCCAAGTCGCCCTTAATGTTGACCAGGTAAAATAGCTCATGCGCACCGAGGGCGAACATAAAACCAGATAAGGCCAGCAATTCACCGTGGCCGCTTAGGTTCAATACTTTGCCAAACAAGGGTCGAGCAAACCACATCAGTGGCAGCACTAAAGCCCAAATCGTCGGTACTTTACCTTCTGCTACGACCAAGAAAATCACCGCGATCACGTCTTGCATGACCAGAATCGCAACCGCAAGACGTCCATGCCGGGTGTTCATCTCGCCACTCTCTTCGAGCATTTTTATCACGCAAACGGTGCTGGAAAAACTCAGTGCAAAGGCGAGCAAGGCGGCTGACTGCCAACTTAGGTCGATGAAAAACGGCACCGACAGGGTCGCCAGAAACAGTGATAACCCGGTGAATAGAACAATCCACAGACTAGTAGTGGCTAACGTGCCAGCCCAGGTCTCGGGTTTCAGTAGGTCTCTTATATTGAGTTTAAGGCCGATCGTGAACAGCATTAAAGTCACCCCGAGATCCGCAATCTCCTGCAAGCCTGGGGTGATAACCACACCATAAAAATTGAGTAAAAATCCAGCGACCAAATATCCGATCAAAGGTGGCAACCCAATCTGTTTGACCGCGAAGCCACAGGCAAACGCAAAAAGTATCCAGAGAATGTCCATTTAGTTCACCCGTGTGACATGAAACGTGAAGTGGCGAAGACATGCCGACACCTAGCTCGCCGCGCAGTATGTCACATTCCAACACTTGACTCGACGGGCGCCCAAGATCTCTTGGAAGCTAGCCGTTAGCGAGGTTCTTCATCAACCGGTATCGGCCGCGGTTGCCCATAACATAAGTAGATTGGCGCCAGCAACGCGCAAAACCAATAGATAGGAACCAACAGCGCCTCACTGGCATCGATTGATAAGGTTAAATACCCAAAGGCACCAAACATCAATGCCAGCGCGAACTGGGTGAAATAGCTTTTTAGCACTAGATAATCGTGTGAGCAGGTGAGTTTGGCGAGATCGTAGAAGCGCTTATTCAAGGCTAAACGAAAAAGGGTGGTGCAAAAGGTAATCATCACCAATGAAATAAACAATAGATCTAAAGAGAGCTGTTCATCCGTCAATGCGCGCAACCCCCAAGACAGGGCATAAAGTAATACGGCGAGGCTGTAAAAACGCTTTTTCCCTAACTTATCGATGGTGTTTTTTAGCAGGTAGAACAAAATTCCGAATATCACTGCTAAAGAGAGAATGATGACGCCAAGCGTGTAGAAACTCTCGTGCGCCAATAAGAACAAGGTGATCACCCAGAAAAAGCTCTCGGCGAAAAGAAATAGACCATCGACCATAAAGATCAGCCGAGAGCGATACTGGTCTTTGAAGGCTATAACCTTACTGAGCGGCAGACTGTCATGTTCCGATAAGGTTTTAGGATACGCAGGTTTACCCTGTGTAACGATAAAATAACCGATCACGCTGATCACCAGCGAAACCGCAAGCAAGTTAACGAAATTGGTCGTCTCAAGCAGCAGCCCACCGATCAAGATTCCCAGCTGCAGCAATGCACCGACGAAAATCTGAAAGTTGCCATACTTCTTACCCGAGTTCTGGGTGTCGATTAAATCAAAAAAGAGTGCTCTCTGGGTGGTCCAATAGAAGCAATTGTAGGCACCGTATATGAAACCAAGCGATAACAAGATATTGAAGCTCATTTGCAACAAGTGAACGTTCAGCAACAGCACGATTTCCAAGGTCAATGAGACCGCCACTAAGGCACTTAAGCTGATCATCAACCTGATCCGGTCCCAAACCCAAAGGCTCAAGCAAAAACCGACCCCGGCCAGTGCGATAAAAATAGAAATATCGTTGACCCCAAAACCCTGCCGCCAGAGATAAACCGGAAGGAAAAATGGAAATATTCCGATCAGCAGTGAGTGCAACCCCAAATACTGATAAAAAGTACGGTTGGTGGGTGGCATCAAAAAATATCTTTGTCTTCAATATCCAGACTATTGAGGTTAGCCAGTGAGGCGCTCAAGTCTTCAACGTCGCCATAGCGAGGGGAATAATGCATCTTCATATAAGGCCGAGAATTCACTTCGATAAAAATACAATTTTGCTGCTGATAGCTAATTTCAATCCCCTTCTCAAAAATCACGTCGATGCCCAACACATTAGCGCCGAACATTTTAACCACATTTTGAAAAAGAATTTGATTCTCTTGCGGAATCGTCTGTTGATCAATTGTTTCAATCACACCGCCTGGGGCCAACGCTACCCTGAAAAAGAGCTCAATGGTTTCTCCTTTTGCCGGCCTGCTACCGAGCGTCAAACTTTGCTTTTTTAAATGGGCTTTGACCTGTTCGGACTTCGCAATTGGGTAAATCGTGGGGTATAACTGCATTTGTTTGCGCGTTTCATTCTCATCGTCGATCAGACTATCAATCGTATCTTCACCATTGCCGACAACGAACGGTGAGTAGCGGCGAATCACCGAAATCAAGCGATCATCGGTCGCCAAAACTCGGTAGTTGGCGCCTTTGAGATATTGCTCGATCACCGTGGTTGGCCACCATATTTTGGCCCAGAGAATAGCCTTATACAATGATTTGTAATCGTTTATCGGAAAGTAACTGCCTCTGGAATAGCCGCTGACATTAGGCTTAATCACTAGCGGAAAACCATGCTCTTTGGCGAACGCATGCGCCCTCCATGGCCACAGGAAAATCAATCCCGCGGCGTATGGAACCTTGTTATCAGCAAAAACAGCCCGGCCTTGCGCCTTCGACCGACAGCCTTTTCTCACCGCTAACGAATTGTAATTGCTGCACCCATGCATGAATTTCTCGCTAATCCATGCGTAGACCATTGATTTCAGTTGTCTCATATCAATTTTCGAATGCGGTTCAACAACGGACTATCTCGGTTATAAAGCATTAGCTTAGTAAAAACCGGCTTCTCGGGCTGGTTTCGGTCTCGCGCTTTTGTGATTCGGGCTAGCGACATCATGTATTGCCGCACCATTTTCCATAAGGCCCAAAAACCATAGCGTTGATCCAGCATGTTGATCGGCATCGGCACATACAGATTGATCTCGATCACATGGAATCGTCCAGCTAACATTTCCTTCACCGAATCGGCCCGCAGCCCGACTCGCGAGATTCCGAAACGTCTAATTTCGCCCATCAAGGCCCATAACCTCGCCTTTTGACTATCAGTCAACTGGTCGCTGATTTCCTGATAACGGGTGTTAGCGTTGAAAATGCTGTTAACCGGATAAGACTCTTTATCGTTGATTACCTCGGTCACCGTCAGATGCGCGTATCGGTCGGAGTCTCGGTCATCCAAGATGCTAAAAATCTCAAATTCTACCGCTTCGCTGGCCGCCTCTTGTATCAGATATTTCGCCTTAGAATCGCTTGTCTCTTCGCGCGCCTCGGCCAAAGCAACCGCGTCATCTGCTCGGAATATACCGTTCGCATTCTGACCCCACTCGGGTTTCAAAAAAACCGGAAAGCGTTGCGGCAGATGTTCTCTATCATCGTAAACCTGCGACAACCGCCACTTCGGCGGGATCAACTGGTCGATCTCCAATTTAGAAAATATGCCTTCATCTGCATTGAAATCCCGCGCGTTTAGCTGGAAATACTTGCACGGCTTAGTTCGAAGCCAGACGCAATCAAGGATGAAGGTAGCAACCATCAAATAGGTAATCTTCACAACGGCCCCATCGGCTTCGAAACTCGAGCTTGTATCGCGGTCAAATAGTCAAACTAATCCAATAATCTAATACCTAGAGCCCGACAGGATTCTCTCAACTTTGGGAGTGTTAATGCCAAACATGATGATTCCCGCAACCATGATCGAGACTGCCGCATAAAATAGTGATCCTCCGTCCGATTTGCCTTGATGCAGAACTTCTATTCCAAGCGGCGAAAACAAATGAAAGAAAACCGCTCCAGCCATCACGGCCGTCGCCATTACGCCGCCAATCCGATGAAACTTAGCTCGCCTTGGCGAATCGGTCATCAGGTTCATTTTGCTTAGCAACCAAAGCACCAACGGCAGCAGTAAAACGATTGAAGTCAGCAGTTCGAAGCCACCCACCCCAATCGCACCGAACTGACTGAACAATCCGCCGAGTGATTCCCCAAGAAAACCGGAAAGCCAGCCGCCAATGGTGCCAAAAATGTGTTGTGTATCAGGGTGGCCGCTAAATTTATAGGGCAGTGAACTCAGAAAGACCTTGCACATCCAGATTGCGAGCAGCCAACTGATGATTCCGACAGTATTCTTTCTCATGAAACAAACCCCAATGGTTAATCCTAATTATTATGAAACCCTTAACCCGTCATCCAAAGTGGTTAAGGTACTGGACCAGGAAAAACTGAGTTTATCCGATTCCATCATCTTCAGCGCATGGAAAGCCGCTCGGAACAGCTCATCGGTGTGCTGCAAAAGACTGAGTTAGCTAGAGCCCTTCATGATCAAAGCCTGCATGCTCTGACCATCGAAATGAAATTAGGTTTCAGCGCCTGGGCCAATTTCTCGGGGCCAATTTCTCGCGACAGTGCATAGCATTTTGAGCTGACACTGCTTTCGGCCGGATTTTAACCAAAACTCAGTGCCCAGTCAGTTTCTTTCTTGCCGCAACCGAAGGTTTCGGCTTAGCCAGACTTACCAACACTATGCCACCACTTTGCTAACCCTATCGGTTGGCAAACCTCACAAGATGGTCGGCTCTAGGTTAAACAGCGTAAT
>CBDTWQ010000015.1:0-15851 GCA_965364115.1 uncultured Gammaproteobacteria bacterium
GCTTTGTAAGGACAAAGTTATGGTTTATGCGCGCTCGATTATTCCACTGCGAACCTTACGAGGTTCGCATCGCCGACTGAAGTTTCTGCGCGACAAACCACTCGGTGCGTATCTTTTCGCACATCCGAACCTGCGCCGAGAACAGCAGCAATTAGCCTGCATCCAGCGAACAGAGCCACTGTTTGATCTCGCAATATCTGAAAGCTCCGAGCGTTGCGATCACATTTGGGGCCGGCGCTCACTTTTCCGGCTCGACGGTAAAGCTTTGTTGGTTAGCGAATTCTTTCTTCCTCAGTTGATTCAACAATGACTCGTCCAATTCCCCAAGTCGGTTTCGTTAGCCTCGGTTGCCCTAAGGCCACGGTTGATTCTGAACAAATCATTACCCAACTCAGTATGGAGGGCTACGCGATTGCGCCTGATTTTGATCAAGCCGATCTGATGATTATCAACACCTGTGGATTCATCGACAGTGCGATCGAAGAGTCTCTCGACAACATCGACCTTGCGCTGCGCGAAAACGGCCGCGTTATCGTCACCGGCTGCCTTGGCACTCGAGCGGAGATGATTCGTCAAAAATTCCCTAACTTACTCGCGGTGACAGGACCTCATGCTAAAAATGAAGTGATGCAGGCCGTCCGCCAACACTTGCCAGCAATGCATGATCCGTTCATTGATTTAGTGCCAAAACAGGGGCTGCGACTAACTCCAGCGCACTACGCCTATCTGAAAATTTCGGAAGGCTGTAACCATCGTTGTAGCTTTTGCATTATTCCGTCACTCCGCGGTGACCTAGTCAGTCGACCTATTGATGAGGTGATGGATGAAGCACAAGCGCTCACTGATGCGGGCACTCGCGAGATTTTAGTCATTTCGCAAGACACCAGCGCCTATGGCGTCGACTGCAAATACGCCACCCGATTCTGGCAAGGGCAGCCTTTGCAAACCCGTTTTATTGATCTTGCACGGGCACTCGGCCAACTCGGTGTTTGGGTGCGCATGCACTATGTTTATCCGTATCCTCATGTTGACGATGTCATTCCATTGATGGCTGATGGCTCGATCCTGCCTTACCTTGATATTCCTTTCCAGCATGCCAGTCAAAAGATTCTAAAAGCGATGAAGCGCCCCGCTAATCGGGAACGCGTGCTTGAACGCATTAGCCGTTGGCGTGAGATTTGCCCTGAGCTGGTGATTCGCAGCACTTTCATTGTTGGTTTCCCGGGTGAAACAGAGGAAGACTTTCAAATATTACTCGACTTTCTTGATCAAGCGCAGCTCGATCGTGTCGGCTGTTTTCGATATTCCGCGGTCGAAGGGGCCAAGGCTAACGATCTTGGAGAACCGGTTCCAGAAGAGATAAAAGAGGAAAGGTATCATCGCTTTATGCTGCATCAGCAGGCGATCAGCACGAAAAAATTAGCCACTCGAATTGGGCAGAAGATGACCGTTCTAGTCGAAGAAGTCAGTGACCAGGGTTATTTGGCACGCAGTTATGCTGACGCCCCTGAGATAGATGGCGTTGTTCATATCACTAGCGAGCTGCCATTGGCCAGCGGAGAGTTTTCTCAGGTTGAAATTACCGCTGCCGATGAATATGACCTTTATGGATCACCAATCAAATAAATCTGTCCGTCATCGACCATTATTGATAGCGCCTCTAAGCTCTCACCCTGACAAGGGCCGAACACGCACTCACCGTCGTCGATATTAAACCTCGCGTCGTGCGTCGCGCACTGAATAAACACTTTGTCGAGGTCTAAGAACTGGTGCTCAACCCAATCCAGCGGCGACCCGGTATGCGGGCAATCATTTCGATAGGCGAAAAACTCACCATCACGCCGCACCACGAAACCATCAACTTTAGCGCCTTTATGGTCTATCGAAAATCCATAGGAACCCGGCTCTGACAGCCGTTCGGTGGTGCAAATTAAACTGTTTTCAGACATTAATGCTTCAACCGCCCATGGGCATCAAATTGGTAGTTAGTCACACATTCTAACCAATCGAACTCTTTTGCTAAAGCATCATAATTCGCGGTTAAAGCTAATAACGAAATGCCATCCCTAACTTTGCTTCGTGCTTGAAAAAGTCTTCAAAAACCGTTTTTGATCAATTCATCATTAATTCTGGTCAATTTCTTTCCAAAATCACTCCAATTTTGACTCGATCGACCGATACCTATTACCAGACCTTTTAAAAACCAGGCAACGGTCTTTTTCACGCGGCCAAACCTATAGAAGCCACTAATAATGTTAGACGAAAACAAACTAGATACCGAACAGTCGTCGAAATGCCGAATCGAGAAGAATGAGTTTTGTTGCTATTTACCAGAATCTAATGAAATAGCTGGATGGTTTGGGTCATCAATCAATGATTTTTGCCCTGTCATTCGTAGGCCAAACTTTGAACCCAGTGGTGGTATGAGCAACTCGTTTTCTCTATCGGAGCATTGGCGCAAACCAATCAACTTACTCAGTTGCAATCAATGAAAACAAACTCTTCTGAAGACAATGCGCATAAGCAGCGCCGTTCCAATTCGGTGATTCCGCTACTCGAGTTGCTGCAGACCATTCAATTTAATCAAACGCAACGCCTACAACTACGCGAGATCTGTTCCGAGCTCTTAAAATCACTGGCCAACAACCAAGACCGCACCACAATCAGCGAATACATTCAGCAGCTAGCTTCACTGATCAATGAAAACTTTGATCACATTGAAGACAATCCTAACGCAGCCTCAATGGTCTTCAATCTACTCAAGTTATTGTGCATTGATGAAGCCACCAGTCAGCAAATCCAGTCTGAGTTCGGCGCCTTAGAGAGCTTGCAAGCAAAAGATCTGCGACGCCTTGCTAATTTACTCAATGCTAAGCTCAACTCTCCAGTGGAAGTGGCCAAGATCAACGCCGCTATCCACCCGATACTCGAACAGCTAGCGGTAATGAGTGACAGCAATGGGGCTGTCAAGGCAATTCAAAAGCGCTTTCAACAAGACGACCCAGAAAAATGGACTGAGCTGCTAACCGACCTCTTCAAAGCGATCGCCGATTCACTGCGGCAATTGAAACAAGAAAAGGGGGAGCAGAAAAAATTTCTGGTCAATGTCGCTCAACAACTAAGTGAAGTGTCAAAATTTGTGGTTGCCGATCAACTAGACCATCAAACCGATCATTCCGAGGCAAATTCTCTACAGGCATTTGTTCAAGAAGGAATGACCATGATACGACAGAGCTTTGGTGCTGCCAGTGATCTGAATCAGCTCAAGACCGATATTAGCGCTAATATTGAAAAAATTAATGGCGGCGTTGACGACTTTGTTGGTCGAGTCAATCAGCGCCATCAAGTCGCCGAAGAGCGCAATCAGCAATTGAACGAAAAGCTTTCAGAAATGGAGCATGAAACTCAGGAGCTTCGAGAACAGCTGATTGAAAGTGAACATAAATTGCACTTTGACCCTCTCACCGGCGTTTACAATCGGCAATCATATGACGAAAAAATACAGCATGAACTCAACCGCTTTTCCAACCACAAGGCTTCATTCAGCTATGCAATTACTGATATCGATCACTTCAAGCAAGTTAATGACAGCTATGGGCACAGCGCCGGTGACCAGGCGTTGAAGGTTATCGCGCAAAAAATGAAACGGCTAGTGGATAAATCTGACTATGTTTTTCGACTCGGTGGCGACGAGTTTGCGCTGCTGCTGACGAACACCCCGATAGAAGAAGCTACCGCTGTGGTCGAAAGTATTCGAGCGTCGATTGCCGCTTGTGAATTTCACTTCAAGGGCAACCGAGTGACTCTTACCCTGTCAGTCGGGCTAACTTTTTCTCAGCCAAATGATACTGAGCAATCAATCTATGAACGCGCAGATAAATTTTTGTATAAAGCCAAGAACGCAGGGCGAAACCGCCAGTTCACGGGGGCTTAAGTGATTTCCGTAGAAGTTTTTGCGACGATGGTCAACGCATGTAAGTCGCCAGATGCAATTTCTTCACTAACACAGGCGTACACCAACTTATGGCGCTTAAGCGTGTTCAAACCGGCAAAGGCTTCGCTAACCACCTGGGCGATGAACTTACCCTCAGCACCTGTCACCTCAACCGTGGCGTCGGGAAATTGCTGGGCGATTAACAGTTGAATTTTTTCGGGTGTCATAATTTTCGATTCGATGGTGAACAAACAATGGACTGTCCAACCATATTACAAGAGGTCTCAAGAAATACCATGCAAAAATTATTCATCAGCATTTATCTCATACTTTTCAGCATGCTTTGGTCGACTGCACATGCAGCGGATGAAGATGTAACTCCATTGACTTCTTCTTATGTGTCTCTCGGGGAACCGATGGTGCTGAACTTAACCAGCAAAACCAAACGCCTGACTTTTCTACAGATCAGCGCGGACGTCTTGGTCAGTGATTCCGATGTTGAAGACACGATCAAAACTCACGTGCCCGCAATTCGACATAGCCTGATTTTGTTGCTCAGTGAGCGTGATGCTGTAGATATCAAATCCACCGCTAAACGCGAGGAAATTCGGCAACAAGCAACCACTAACGTGATGGCCCTGCTCGCAGAACTTTCCGGCAACCCAGCCGATGGCGAAATCTTGTTCTCCAGCATCCTAGTTCAATAGCTGGTATTTAAGACCGCATATCGACTCGCATTCAACAAATTCGTTTGCGCCTAAATAGCTAACACTCTGGTTACTTTTCAAGTGTGATTATCATGTCGTTTTTGTGAAGAATAGCTTTTTTAGAAAAACCCCAATACCGATAAGAATAATGATCCCGAACTTCTTAAGGAATATGAGTGCTACTGCCAACAAACCAGTTTTAGCAATGACTTTGCCGGCAACTAAGGCGCCTACGCCATAGACTGCAACCGTATCTAAATCTGGATTGAAACCGCTATAAGTTGATCCTTCATCAAACTCAGCCAATGCCATCACCGTGTTGAGGTTAGATTCGATATTGCTTCTATCACTGAAGCCTCCTGCCGCCAAAAAAATTGCGTTTAGCCCATCACGTAACTATCCAAATAGCTTAAATCAGCGGTCAAAAATCGCGCATTGATCTGTCGATCAAACTCCTTTTCTAGTCTTATCATTATCGATTTAATAACAGTCATTTGTTAGGTTTGATTTTCAAATTTTACCGATTCAGAGTTCGTTTCTTTCATCAGCACAACCACAGTGCCAGCTAATTTGTCGTGCCAACCTTGTTTTCGTTTATCAAAGCCAACCCAAAATAAACCAAGACCTAAAGGAATCGCTGAGATGTAGTAACCTAAGTACCTGCCAATAAGCTGACCTTTAGATGCTTTCCTACCTGTTTTTGCATCAACAATTTTTGCTGATATCACCATCTTTCCCGGAGTGGCTGACTTATAAATCCAAAAGACTACAACCGCAATCGCGGGGAATACCCATGAGATTAAAAAATCAGCTGGTCCGGCTAGAATGCCTGAAACATCCGAATCAAAATAACTCATTCCGTAAACCCAAATCAACAACGGGAATGTAATCAGCAACACCAAAATCGTATCGATAATGCTAGCCCAAGTTCTAATCCAGAAACCGGCATACGTGAGGCTCGATGATTGGTCATCATCGAGCAGATTTGAATGCGGTGCTTCATAAGGGTTTGTTGCCATGCCCATTCCTCTTAGAGTCTAGCACTCCGCACCAGCGATCAACAAAGCGCATACGCTTTGCCAAAATAAATGCGAACTAATATTAATTAACAAGATTATAGCTCCCGTATCTCTCCCCGCAATTTCTCTTTTCCATCCCCCCCAAAACCTATGCCCGTTTCAGAGGGACACCCACTCTTCCAATGATCTAAAAGTCGCCTATACGGGAACTAATTTTACGCTTTGGTTGACTACGTTTAACTGTGATTGTCCGTGGATAAAGTTCAGCAGATTTTCTCCGGCCATCGCGAGTCGCCAACCTTTTGATAGCCGGCTATTTTTTTGATCGATAATTAAGTTGTCTATGTCATTGCGTGTGGCGAGTGTTGCGAGCGCAAGATCGTTATCGTTTGCGATGGTTCGGCAGATTGCCATCAAACAATCTCCTAGTGCGAGCTGGTCGACATTTAAGTTTTTAACTTTGTCATGATGCGGCCACTCCTGTGAATCTATTCGATTGGCATTGGACACAATTTGTAACAGTTGTTCGCCGTGATGTTTTATCGTTTTCTCACCCAGGTCAGGGATCAAGGACAGGTCATTAAGGTCAACTGGTTTTTGTCGTGCGATCTCAACTAGAGCTTCGTCTTTTACAATCCATCGGCGCGGGCGATCGCGCTGTTGCGCTACGGTTTCGCGCCATTGGCACAAGTCACTTGCGATTTGGAGTCGCTCGCCTTTCAGTTTTTTCCCGCCTTTTAAACGCTTCCAAAGCAAAGACATATCGACTTCATAATTTGATGCTTTGGTCATCGACTGAAAATCTTTTTCAATCCATTGCTGTCTATTATTGGTCTTGAGTTTCTCCCGCAAATGTTCGTAAACCGGCATTAAATAACGCACGTCGTCCATCGCATAATCAAGTTGATCTTGACTCAATGGTCGACGACTCCAATCGGTGCGCGTATATTTTTTATCAAGCTCCACTCCGGTTATTTGACGCACCAATTCGGCATAAGAAATTTGATGCGTGTACCCCAGCAGCCCGCTTGCTAACTGAGTGTCAAAAACGGGAGTCGGCACTTCGCCTAACTTTTGATAGAGCACTTCAAGATCTTGTGAAGGTGAGTGAAATACTTTCAACAACGATGGGCTTGCTAGTAACTTAGTTAAGGGGCCAAAGTCATCAACCGCCAGCGGATCGATGCAGCCGAATTGATCATCGGCGGCGATCTGAATCAAAGCCAAAATTGGATAATAAGTGCTTTCACGAACGAACTCGGTATCGATAGCACAATAATTAGCGCCCGTAATTTTGGCGCAAAAGTCAGCCAACTTGGCATCGCTATCAATATAGATATAGTTCGAGTCTTGGGTCATAAAGTTCTTATCTCAAAATCGCTCTGCGTCGAACGTCGCGCAATACAACAAAAATCCACGGCCAAAAAAACATGCCAAAGAAAGGAGCACCAAAAAATGCCAGCACCGGAGTAGGACGGCCGATGATGCCTTCGACCCACGCGATGATCAATTGATTGATGAACAACAGTACAAACACATAGATGGCTTGTTGGGTCAGTGCCAAAACCCGAATGCGTTGATAAAAATTGAGATTAATAAAAATGATGATTACCAGCGCGAGGGTATGTTGGCCAAGCAAAGTGCCTTGTGAAGTATCGAGCAAAATTCCGGTGAAAAAGGCGAACCAAATGCCAACCCGTTTCGGCAGCGCCATGCTCCAGTATATCAACACCAGCGCCACCCAGTTTGGCCAATAAATCTGGATCGAATCGAGTAATGGTAGTTGCATTAACAATAAGCCGACAAACAGGCTCAGATAAATGACTAGGAAGCCTAATCTAGGCATAGTTATTGACGGGGTCGAATGACAAGCACTTCTCGACTCGAGTCGAGACGTGCCTTGGGGGCTGCTAACACGGTAACAAAACCATGCACTCGGTCTTCGTTAATCGCGATTACTTTAGCCACTGGATAGTCGGACGGAAATCGACCGCCAAGTCCGGAAGTCACCAACTCGTCATCGATCTTTATGTCAGCGGTGGCTGATAGATAGCGCAACTCTAGCTGACTGGTGGAACCACGGCCAAAAGCCACTGAACGAGTGCCACTGCGAACAAACTGAACCGGCACGGCATGTTCAGGATCTGAAATCAAAATGGTAGTCGAAGATTGCGGATTGACATGAATGACTTGCCCCATGACACCAAACTCATCGATCACCGCATGTCCAATTTCGACTCCGTCACTGCTGCCTCGATTAATTTCGATCAATTGCCGATACGGATTCTGACTGACCGACAAAAGCTCAGCAACAATCACCTCGTCGGCAATTTTTCGCGAAGAACCTAACAGATTACGCAGTCGCGCGTTCTCTTCCGCCAAAACTTCGAGTTTCTGCAAGCGCGCGTTGAGAATTTGTCGTTCCGCTTTGAGTCCGTCGTTTTCTTTCAACAGCTCGGTGTGCGAGGTCAACCAGTCACTGAGCCAACTGCCCGCCGCAACCGGCAAACTGACGAAAAAACGCAATGGCGAAAGCGCTATGGAAATATTGGAGCGCACTACTTCGAGATGATTGAAGCGATGATCGACGATCATTAGCGCGATGCAAAAGGGGATCAGAAACAACGCGTGGAGCGCCACACCGCGAGCTTGGAATAATAATGTCATTGATAACCCGGTGGGAGACTATTCGCCTTTCCGTCGCGGGTTCTACTCCACTGCGAGGAAATCTAGCCCATGCTCGTCGATCATTTCGAGCACTCTGCCACCGCCACGAGCCACACAGGTCAAAGGATCTTCCGCGATGATGACCGGCAAACCGGTCTCTTCCATGATCAAGCGATCAAGATCACGCAGCAGCGCACCACCGCCGGTCAAAACAATGCCGCGTTCGGCAATATCCGAGCCAAGTTCGGGCGGAGTTTGTTCTAGCGCATTTTTGACTGCTGAAATGATCCCATAAAGAGGGTCTTGTAGTGCTTCCAAAATTTCATTGCTGTTGAGAGTAAAGCTGCGTGGCACACCTTCGGACAAATTACGGCCCTTTACTTCCAGTTCCAACAAATCCTTACCGGGGTATGCGGCAGCAATCTGCACCTTGATCTTTTCCGCCGTGGCTTCACCGATCAATATGCCGTAATTACGACGCACGTAGTTGATAATCGCATCGTCAAAACGATCGCCACCAATTCGCACCGATGCAGAATAAACGATGCCGTTAAGCGACATAACCGCTACTTCGGAGGTGCCACCACCGATATCCAGCACCATCGAACCTTGTGGCTCATCGACTGGCATGCCAGCGCCAATCGCGGCGGCCATTGGTTCTTCGATCAAATAGACTTTGCGAGCACCAGCACCGAGCGCCGACTCGCGGATCGCGCGTCGCTCAACTTGGGTGGCACCACAGGGCACGCAAATCAACACGCGTGGACTGGGTCGCATAAACTGATTTTCATGAACCTTGCGAATAAAATGCTGAAGCATCTTTTCGGTATAGGTGAAATCGGCGATCACGCCGTCTTTCATCGGCCGCTTGGCGGTGATGTTTTCCGGGGTTCGACCCAACATTTTCTTTGCGTCAGTGCCGACAGCTTCAATCGACTTGGGTCCGCCGGGTCCTCGATCTTGTCGAATCGCAACGACTGAAGGTTCGTTCAGCACTATGCCCTGGCCGCGGGAATAAATCAGTGTGTTGGCAGTACCCAAATCGATCGACAGATCGTTGGATAGCAAACCTCGGATAGCAGAAAACATGCTGTGTTTTTAACCCGTCGTAGTTGTGGTGAGGCGCGAATGCAACCGAAATGCTCGAGACTGAGAAGTTTAACCTAGATTCTTCCCACTCTATCAATGGCTAATCAATTGCACAAGGTGAAAAACCTTAAAAATCAGCCTTTTGCTGCCATCTTATTAGCGCACAGCTTAGTGCATTTAGCGATTTTGTGGTAACTTCGCTGGTTTTTCGATGGCCACAAAGAAATGACGTTGAATTCCAAAGACGTTCACAATATCGCACAGCTTGCGCGGTTGCATCTGGATGACACTGCAGTTGATCAAACAGTGGCTGATTTATCGAGTATTTTGTCGTTAGTCGAGCAAATGAGCCAGGTAGACAGCAGTCAGGTTGAGCCACTTTCCAACCCATTAGATGCAAGCCAGCGTTTACGCGCAGATGAAGTCACCGAGCCCAATGAGCGCGACAAGTTTCAGCGAATCGCACCTGATGTTGAGGACGGATTCTATCGGGTTCCTCGGGTGATCGAATAATGCCGCAAACAGTGCGCGAAATTAGTCAGGGTCTTGCCCAAGGAGACTTCTCCAGCGTTGAGATCACGCAGCAATACCTCGACCGGATTGCTAAACACAACCCACAACTTAATTGCTTCATCAGCGTTTGTGTTGAAAGGGCTCTCGAGCAGGCTCAAGTTGCCGATAAAGCGCTCGCGATTGGCAACGCCGAACCATTGACCGGGGTGCCACTGGCACACAAGGATTTATGGTGCACTGAAGGCGTCTTGACCTCTTGTGGTTCGCGCATGCTGAGCGACTTCATTGCGCCCTATGACGCCACAGTGATTAAAAAATTTAAAAACGCCGGTGCAGTAATGCTGGGTAAGACGAATATGGATGAGTTTGCGATGGGTTCTTCCAACGAAAACTCCTTTTATGGTGCGGTCGCTAATCCCTGGGATATGACTCGTGTGCCGGGTGGCTCTTCGGGTGGCTCGGCAGCGGCAGTCGCCGCGGGCCTAACACCGGCGGCGACCGGCACCGATACGGGCGGTTCGATTCGCCAACCCGCCGCGCTTTGCGGCGTCACCGGGATTAAACCGACTTATGGGCGAGTTTCGCGCTATGGCATGATTGCCTATGGTTCCAGCCTCGACCAGGGCGGCCCATTTGCGACTACGGCTGAAGACTGCGGTATGTTGTTGCAATCTATGGTGGGCTTTGACCCGCGGGACTCAACCTCGGTCGAACAGCCCCCGACTGCATTCAATGCTAACTTAGGCGCTGGAATTAAAGGCCTAAAGATTGGTTTGCCGCGAGAATATTTTAACTCGGATCTTGATTCTGGGATTGCTGACGTGATTCAAAAGGCGATTGATCAACTCACCGCTTTGGGCGCCATTTTCGAAGAAATTTCGTTACCAAATTCACATCTTTCGGTTCCCGTTTACTATGTAATCGCGATGGCCGAGTGCTCTTCTAACCTATCGCGGATGGATGGCGTGCGCTTTGGCCATCGCTGCGACAATCCGGTTGATCTAGAAGACCTCTACAAACGCTCGCGAGCCGAAGGCTTTGGCGAAGAGGTCAAGCGACGAATCATGATCGGCACTTATGCCTTGTCGGCCGGTTACTACGATGCTTATTACTTGAAAGCACAGCAACTCAGACGAATGATTAAGGAAGACTTTCAGCGCGCCTTTGAATCGGTCGATCTGATTCTTGCGCCCACCACACCCGAAACCGCATTCAAGCTTGGCGCCAAACGAGAAGACCCTGTCAGCATGTATTTGCAAGACATCTACACCATCTCACTAAACCTCGCCGGATTGCCAGGAATGTCGTTACCCGCCGGCTTCATCGACGGTCTACCGGTCGGAATGCAGCTGTTTGGTAACTACTTTGACGAAGCTGGTTTGCTCAATGCTGCCCATAGCTATCAACAATCGACCGACTGGCATTTGCAAACGCCGGAGTTAGACGGATGACTGACTGGGAAAGCGTAATCGGGCTAGAGATCCATGTCCAACTGGCCACTGCGAGTAAAATATTTTCTGGTGCGGCCACTACCTTTGGCGCGGAGCCGAATAGTCAGGCCTGCGCAATCGATCTTGGGTTGCCCGGCGTTTTACCAGTGCTCAATCGCGAAGCGGTCACCATGGCCTTACGCTTCGGCGTTGCGATCGAAGCTGAAATCGCGTCGAGCTCGGTGTTTGCACGTAAAAACTATTTTTATCCAGATCTACCCAAGGGTTACCAAATATCACAGTTTGAACAGCCGATCGTTGGCCGAGGGGTGGTTTCCATTTCGCTAGCCGATGGCGAAGCTAAATCGATCAATATCACCCGCGCTCATTTGGAAGAAGACGCGGGTAAATCGATTCATGACATCTTCCCGGATCAAACTGCGATCGATCTCAACCGTGCTGGCACGCCTTTGCTTGAAATCGTTTCAGACCCGGACCTGCGTTCAGCAATCGAAGCCGTGACCTACGCACGCAAAATTCATACGCTGGTGCGCTATCTCGAAATCTGCGATGGCAACATGCAGGAAGGGTCATTTCGCTGTGACGCTAATGTGTCGATTCGACCCCGCGGCGACCGCAAGCTCGGAACTCGAGCCGAAATTAAAAACATCAATTCCTTCCGCTTTTTGGAGCGCGCCATTAATCACGAGATTCAGCGCCAAATCGATTTAGTCGAGAACGGTGAAAGGGTGGTGCAAGAGACCCGTTTGTACGACGCCGAGCGCAATGAAACCCGTTCGATGCGTAGCAAAGAAGAAGCCAATGACTACCGCTACTTCCCAGACCCCGATTTGTTACCGGTATTGATTACCGAGCAAGATCTAGCCGTGGTTCGCGCCACTTTGCCTGAATTGCCCGAGCAAAAGAAACAACGCTTCAGCGATGCGTTTGGCTTAAACGAGTATTCGGCTAACCTGTTAACCGCTGACCGTGAAACCGCCGAGTTCTTTGAAGCCACACTCGAAGCAGCGCCAGAACAAACTAGCCTAGTGTCCAACTGGGTACTCGGCGAGCTTGCCGGAGCACTCAATAAAAATGGACTTGAGATTCAGGCCTCACCGGTCAACCCGAGCCAGCTCGGCGAACTATTGATGCGAATCGCCGATAACACCATCTCCGGCAAAATTGCCAAAGAAGTGTTCGATGCGATCTGGCAAGGTGAGGGCAGTGCTGACAGCATTATCGAATCTCGCGGGCTCAAGCAAATCACCGACAGTGGTGCGATTGAGAGTTTGATCGATAGCGTGATCGATTCAAACCCCGAGCAGGTTGAGCAGTTCCGTGCCGGCAAGGAGAAGGTCTTGGGCTTTCTCGTGGGTCAGGTGATGAAACAGTCACAAGGCAAAGCTAACCCAGCGCAAGTGAATGCATTGCTGCGTGAAAGACTCAGCCGTTAGCCTGCTGTTATGTTGACCATTAAACGTAGGTGCAGTTTCAAAATAGTCACTCGCGCGCTACACGCCGAAGGGCTTACATTGGTCGGTTTGCTTGCACCTAACGCCGCCGCTTATGAATTCGACCTTGATGATGATCAACTGCAAACTCGTTTAGTTGAAAACGCCAATTGATGATTGTGTACAACTAGCACTGCGAGGCGATTGAGCGGGTCGCCCAGCTTGAGACCCGCTACCGAGTCTGATTCAAATCGAAATTCGTCAAGGTATTCAAGGAGTTCTTGGGTTACGTACGCGGCAACTAACGCCTGCCGGACCGGTGACGATCGAACTAGACTACAACGAATCGGAGCAAAAACATGCCACCCCTTAAGCAAAAATTTCGCCAAACCGAGGCTCTGTGATGTCGAAGGTCTTGCTGGTAACCGGCGCCAGCCGTGGGATAGGTTTAGAAACCTCGAGGCTGGCGGCACAAAGAGGCTATCGCCTATGCCTGAACTATCACCGCAATATTGATGCAGCGGAATCACTCAAGGCTGAAATTGAATCCAGCGGTGGTGAGGCGATAATCGTCCAGGCTGATGTCGGCAATGAAGACCAAGTGGTGGCTATGTTTGAAACCATAGATCAACATTATGGACGCCTCGATGGCCTTGTTAACAATGCCGGCATCCTTGAGGCTCAAAGTCCATTGGTGGAAATGTCGGCAGCACGCTGGCGTCGAGTACTGGAAACCAACGTCATCGGCAGTTTTCTCTGCTCACGAGAAGCGGTCAAACGAATGTCGACTGATTGCGGTGGTGCGGGGGGTGCTATCGTCAACCTTTCTTCACGCGCGGCTGATCTTGGGGCCGCTAACGAATACGTCGACTACGCCGCGGCCAAAGGCGCTGTTGATGCGTTGACCATCGGTCTCGCCAAAGAAGTCGCGAATCAAGGCATTCGAGTCAATGCGGTCAAGCCAGGCTTAATCTACACCGATATTCATTCTGATGGTGGCGAGCCAGGGCGAGTTGACCGACTCAAATCAAATGTGCCGATGCAGCGAGGTGGCCAGCCGGTAGAAGTGGCCGAAGCCATTCTCTGGTTACTCTCCGAGGCTGCCAGCTACACCTCGGCCAGCTTTATCGACGTCTCGGGTGGTCGATAGTCAGGTTGGAATATGCCTCAAACTCAGTAAGCTTGATCACACAGACACGCTGCGAGCCTTGCTCAACACAACATAATTGCCCAACAAAACTAGGCCAAAGCCGAAAACGGCGCGCCCAGTCCACTGGTAGTCTTCGAACAGCGTTGAAATGCCTAGGGCTATCACCGGAAAAAGCACCGCTGCGTAGGCTGTCTTATCTGCGCCGATGCGCCCAATCAATGTGAGATAACAGCCAAATGCGAGTATCGAGCCGAAAATCGCCAGATAGAACAGCGACAAAGTGTAGGCAGGGGCGAAGTCGTAGTTAAATGTCGCACCGCTCGCGAAAGCGTAAAGCAACATAAACAACGCGCCATAACCCATACCAAAAACGTTGGTTTGCACCACCGGAATTTGTTGTCGCTGATTGCGCGCTGACAATATGTTGCCTATCGACGCAAAAAAAGTGGCGATTAAACACATCCAAAGACCTTGCAGCGCACCATCGCGGTCGTTGACCAAGCTAAGTTCGGCCCAAAATATCGCCGCTATGCCTGCAATCCCAAGACAAGCTCCTAGCACCACTCGCGCGCTCACAGACTGGCGCAAGAAAACCGCGCCGTTGACGATGTTCATCAGGATCACGGTCGAAAACAGCAGGGCTACGATGCCGGAGGTCAACAACCCGGTGGCCCAATAGAAAATCAGGTAGTTGGTTGAGAATAGGAACAACCCCTGCAGCGCAATATAGAAATGCTCAAGCGGAGTGAATCTGAGCCGTTTTCGGCTGACTAGGCAAAACAGAAACAGAAACGCCGATGCTAATGCAAATCGATAAACTAACGATACTTCGGCATCTACAACGCCTAGTTGGAACTTGATTGCATACCAAGTTGAGCCCCAGATGATGACCGCAGTGAGGTAAAGGCTAGTAGTGTGAGTAAACAATAATCGGCTCGAAATGAAATGAAGCGGTATCAGTCAGCGTAGAAAGCAGTCATCCAGCAGTCGCTTAAAAAGCGCAGCAAAATGCGGTAATCTTGCAGCCGCGATTCTTGCATCCGCACTTCATTCTGGCAATAGCGGCGCAGTAATTCGGCGCTTTGCGGTTGATTGAGATTGGCGGCATTGCAAAGCGTTGCCAAGTCCCAATAAGGAGATGCCATCGACGAATATTCCCAGTCAATCATCCATAATTGCTGCTGATCGATCAATAAATTTTCTAGTACTAGGTCATTGTGCGATGGCACTGCAGCCATGTCTTCGGTCAGGTCGTCATTAACCAGCCGCGACAAGATACACTGCACTTCGCGCCAAGCCACGGTGCGACGCTGCTGTTCGGCACTTGGCAGTAGATTAAAATAATGAGCAATCCGCTCATCGATCGCCACCATTCCCTGGAATTTGAGTTTCGAACCATGCAGCCGTCGCAACAACTCGCCGATTGCACCTAAAGTCGATGCGCCAGCAAAATCAGCCGAAGTGAGTACACGGCAAGGCAACAAACTTGGGGTCAAGCTGATACCGGAGGGGTCTCGCCAAATTGCCTCGGGGGCGATACCAAGCCCAGCGGCTAGGGATTGATTGCAGGCTTCGGCGATCCGGTTGATCTGCGGATTGGTTTCTGCCCTGGGGAGGCGTAAAACCCAGTCATGTTGCTGGTTTCGCAAACGATAATTATAATTGGTTAACCCGGGCAAAGCGGTCAGCTTAAAATCAGCTGGATCAAGCCCACGCAAATTTGGCACCTGATCAAATATAGATTGCCAATTGACCGAGTTCATCCGGGTCGCTCAAATCGAGCCGAGATAATTCTCAACGACTGTCAAACCCGACGCTTGCAACAATTCTTCGGTCGGCATTAAAGCAACAATTTGCCCCCGATCAACAAACGCGGTGCGCTTCGATG
>CBDTWQ010000016.1:0-15729 GCA_965364115.1 uncultured Gammaproteobacteria bacterium
GGTGGATTTCGAGGGCTCTCCGCCAGTATGTGTCTTGCGCTATGTCTAGCCGTCGAAACCGGAAAGCAAATGGTTCAGTCGCCAGCACCACCAACGCTCAATTGATCTGATGAACTGTATCACTTGAAGCTTATTAATAATTTTAATCGTAGTTAGCAAACTCAATTCAGGAATCAAAATTATGACTATCCGTGTGGCATTACTAGGTGCAGGCCGAATTGGTCGGTTGCACGCTCGCACATTGGTTGAAACCGAGGGGGTTGAACTTTACTCGGTTTCGGATACGCATCATGTGTCCGCCGCAACCATTGCTGAAAAATATGGTTGTTCAGTCAAGCCAACGAACCAAGCGATTATTGATCCGGCGGTCGATGCAGTGCTGATTGCTACGTCGACCGACACTCATGCCGACCTTATCGAGGCCTGCGCTAACGAAAACAAAGCCATATTTTGCGAGAAGCCGATCGACTTAAACACGGCTCGAGCAAAGCGCTGTCTAGAGGTAATCAGTCAGACAGAAACGCCTTTAATGATGGGATTTAATCGTCGTTTCGACACGCATTTCGCTGCCCTTAAAACAGGGCTTCAACAAGCTGCGATCGGAGAAATCGAGCAAATTCAAATTATATCTCGCGACCCAGCACCGCCGCCGCTTGACTATATCCGAGTTTCAGGTGGCTTGTTTCGCGACATGATGGTGCATGATTTCGACATGGCCCGCTTCTTGATGGATGAAGAGTTTGTTCAGGTGTTCGCGGTTGGCTCGGCCCTTGTAGACGCCAAGATCGGTGTTGCAGGTGATATCGACACGGCCATCGCCACGCTGGTCACCGCTAGCGGAAAACAATGCGTCATCAGCAATTCTCGGCGCGCTAGTTACGGTTACGACCAACGAATTGAAGTGCACGCTAGCGAGGGCATGCTGAGCGCTAATAATCCACAGCCAATCACGATCGAACACGCTAGCGCTGAAGGTTACCGACGTGGCTGTTTAAGTGATTTCTTTATCGACCGCTATGCGCTCGCCTATGCTTCTGAAATCAAGCACTTTGTTGATTGGATAGCCGACCCGTCACTCAACACCCCTACCGGCCACGATGGGTTGCAAGCCTTGCGCCTAGCAGACGCAGCCGAAGCATCAATGCGCAGCGGACAGATCGTCAGTCTATGAACAACCAAGTGCGCGATTTAGATTTAATCACGATTGGCCGCTCGAGTGTTGACCTATATGGCACTCAAGTGGGTGGTCGCCTTGAAGACATGACCAGTTTCGAAAAATATATCGGCGGCTCGCCAACCAATATCGCGGCCGGCACGGCACGGCTCGGTCTTAAATCCGCATTGATTACTCGAGTTGGCGACGAACATATGGGTCGTTTTATTCGAGAACAATTGCAACGCGAGGGGGTCAACACCGAAGCCGTCATCACTGACCCCGACCGCTTAAGCGCGATGGTGCTGTTGGGGATTCGTGATCGGGAACAGTTTCCGTTGATTTTCTTGCGCGAAAACTGTGCCGACATGGCGCTTTGCGAAGACGATATCGATTCCGCGTTCATCTCTCGAGCCCGCTGTTTAGTTGCCACCGGGACGCACCTTTCCAACACCAAGACCGAGGCGGCTGTTTTAAAAGCGTTACGTTTGGCACGCCAACACGACTTGCAGATCGCGCTAGATATTGACTATCGACCTAACCTCTGGGGCCTCGCTGGGCATGATGCAGGAGAAAGTCGTTTCATTAAGTCCGCTGAGGTTACTCGGAAGCTACAGCAATCTTTAGCATTTTTCGATTTGATTGTCGGCACTGAAGAAGAGTTTCACATCGCAGGCGGCAGCACTGACACACTCGAAGCCTTGCGTGCTGTTCGCGCAATCAGCTCTGCAACATTGGTTTGTAAAAGAGGCCCGATGGGCGCTGTTGCCTTCGTCGATGCGATTCCTGATAGTTTTGAAAATGGCATTCAGGGCAGCGGATTTGAGATTGAAGTTTTCAACGTGCTCGGTGCCGGCGATGGTTTCATCTCAGGTCTTTTGAAAGGCTGGTTAGACGACAAACCTTGGGAACAGTCGCTAAAATATGCCAACGCCTGTGGTGCGCTTGCGGTTTCCCGCCACGGCTGCACACCCGCCTACCCTAGCTGGACAGAATTAGAATTTTTTCTGAATCATAAAATCAGCAATCCAGCGCTGCGTCTTGACCCTGAGCTAGAACAAATTCATTGGTCGACCAATCGTCGGAAACGCTGGGATGATTTGCATATTTTTGCGTTTGATCATCGCAGCCAGTTTGAAGCCATCGCCAAACAGGCGAGCGCAAGCACTGACCGAATCGAGCATTTCAAACGATTATGCTTTCGCGCGCTAGAGCAAGTCGCAAGCCAACAGCCCGGTTTTGGTTTACTTTGCGACCATCGTTATGGCAGTGACATATTAAGTCGCGCCTGTGGCAGTAATTTGTGGGTAGCGCGACCGGCTGAATTGCCTGGCTCTCGCCCGGTAGAGTTTGAACCTGAACTCGGTCAAGATCTGGGCGCGCTGCGCGAATGGCCATCGGATCAAATTGTTAAGTTATTGTGCCAATATCACCCAGACGACCCACCCGCTTTGCGCCAGCAGCAGGAAGTTAGAGTGCAGCGCTTGTTCGCTGCTGCTCGCCGCAATCGACTCGATGCCTTGCTCGAAATTATCGTCTCCAAAAGTGGCGAAATCAGTGATGACACGGTGGCTCGCGTAATCGAGCGTTTTTACTCAATCGGTGTTTATCCCGATTGGTGGAAACTTGAGCCGATGCAAACATCAACCGCGTGGCATAACACTTGCGAAACGATCAAACGGCATGACCCTCATCTGCAGGGTATTGTTGTGTTGGGGCTTGAAACTTCGGTTAAAACTTTGCGCAGCAGTTTCAAGCTGGCCGCAGCCGAACCCTTAGTAAAAGGTTTTGCGATTGGTCGCACGATATTCAACACGCCGGCCGAACAGTGGTTTAGCAACAAAATCAATGATGATGACGCAGTCGATCAAATGGTGACCACATTCGAAGAGTTGTGCGCGTTATGGGATCAAGCACGCATCGATGCTAAGGAACCACGATGAAAACGGTACGTTTGACCGCCGCACAAGCGATTGTCCGCTTCCTCATCAATCAGTTGGGTAGTGACGATGAAGCAGGCAACTTTCCGTTATTTGCAGGTGCCTGGGCTATTTTCGGTCATGGAAATGTAGCCGGACTCGGCGAAGCGCTCTATCAAGAACGGGAGCGACTGCCGACTTATCGAGGCCACAATGAACAAGGCATGGCGCACATCGCGATTGCGTTTGCCAAAGCGCGGCGGCGCCAACAAATGATGATGGCGACTTCATCAATCGGGCCTGGAGCAACTAACTTAGTGACGGCCGCCGCGGTGGCGCATGTCAATCGAATCCCGATTCTATTGATACCAGGCGATGTGTTTGCCACAGGTCTGCCCGACCCGGTTTTGCAGCAAGTCGAAGACTTCGCCGATGGCAGCGTGAGTGCGAATGATTGCCTTCGCCCGGTCAGCCGATATTTCCATCGAATTACCCGCCCAGAACAATTAATTCAGGCATTACCACGAGCAATGCTAGCGCTGACCGAACCGGCCACCTGCGGGCCGGCCACCCTGTCACTTTGCCAAGATGTTCAATCGATGGCTTTCGATTTCCCCGAGTTCCTGTTCGAGCAACGCATCTGGCGATTGCGTCGACAAGCGCCTGATAGGTTCGAACTGGTACAAACAGCGGCACTGCTGAAACAGGCAAAGAGACCCGTAATTGTCGCAGGTGGCGGTGTTCGCTACGCTCAAGCTGAAGCGGCGCTGGCCGCATTTGCAGAGCGACACCAGATTCCGGTGGTTGAAACCCAGGCGGGTAAATCTTCGTTAACAGCCGGTCACTTGATGAACCTCGGTGCGGTTGGTGTCACCGGTGTCACCAGCGCCAATCAAGTTGCGCATGAAGCGGACGTGGTATTAGCAGTTGGCAGTCGCTTGCAAGATTTCACGACGGGTTCGAACAGTTTGTTCAAGGGCCAGGTTATTCAGTTAAATGTTCAACCCGTCGACGCAATCAAAAGTCGTGCGTTGCCCTGCGTGGCCGACGCGCTGATCGGTCTTGAGTCAATCTCTGATTCTCTTGGAGGCCATATCAGCCCGCCTGGCTGGGTCAAATTTTTTGAGAAGGCTAAAGATCAATGGGCGACAACCCGTAGCGAGGTAGTCAAGGCAGCAGAAAGTTTGGCTCTGCCGAGCGATGCCCAAGTGGTTGATACGGTTAATTCGTCGATGCCAACCAATGCGATTGTCGTCGGTGCTGCCGGCAGTCTGCCTGCCGAACTGCACAAGCATTGGAACCCCGGGGCTATCGGCGGCT
The DNA here is from genome assembly GCA_965364115.1 of uncultured Gammaproteobacteria bacterium. Taxonomy (GTDB): domain Bacteria; phylum Pseudomonadota; class Gammaproteobacteria. Next base: position 4,393 of record CBDTWQ010000016.1, read on the forward strand.
ATCACGTGGAATACGGTTTTTCCTGTATGGGCTACGAAATTTCAGCAGGCATCGGTGTCAAGATGGCCGAACCCGAACGTGAAGTGGTGGTGATGGTTGGCGACGGTTCTTACTTAATGATGAATTCGGATATTGCCTCGGCGGTTAGCCTCGGGATAAAAATGACTATCGTGGTTCTCGACAATCGTGGCTTTAGTTGCATCAACCGACTGCAAATGGCTACCGGTGGTGCGAATTTCAACAACATGCTGCAAGACACTTTCAATCGCGGGCTGGCCGAAATTGACTTTGCCGCTCACGCAGGCGCGCTTGGCGCAAAGGCCCAACAAGTTGAAACTATTGGTGCTCTTGCTGAAGCGGTAACACTGTCCTGCACCCAAAATGGGGTCAAAGTGATCGTCATAAACACCGACCCACTAACCAGCTCACCGGGCGGTTGGTGGTGGGAAGTAGAAGTGCCTGAAGTCTCCAAACGGGACGAGGTCATCAAAAAACAATCTGCCGCGCTCGCCGCTCGGCGTGATAAACGAGGCTATTAATTATGAGCAAACTACTGATCAAGGCCGATAGCAATAGGCAAGTCCACTCGATCACACCAGCCAGTGCAGGCTGGATCTACGTTGGTTTCGAAGTGCTTGACCTCGTTGCTGGCGACCGCATTGAGTTACAGCAAGCCGGGCGAGAACTCTGCCTCGTGGTGCTGAGCGGTTTGGCCGACATTTCGACTGACACCGGAAGCTGGCAAGGTGTTGGTGGGCGTGAGTCAGTTTTCGTCAATGCCGCGCCGGGTAGTGTTTATATCCCAGCGGACCAATCGGTCACGGTGACGCCCGTCACCGATATCGAACTGGCAGTCTGCAGCGCGCCTGGCAGTGGCGGCAGCGGCCCTGCCCGCCTGATCGATGCCAGCCAGATGACGCAGGAAGTTCGCGGCCAAGATACCAATACGCGCTATGTGCGCAATATCTTGCCCGAAACCGAGCCCGCCGATCACTTACTTGTGGTTGAAGTGATCACTCCCTCGGGCAACTGGTCGAGTTATCCACCTCACAAGCATGATCGTGATGCATTCCCGGATGAGACTCGCCTTGAGGAGGTTTATTACCACCGACTCAACCCTGGCTCCGGCTATGTTCACCAGCGCGTATACACCGATGATCGCAGTCTGGACGAAACCATCAGCGCGGAGGACCGCGATGCAGTTTTGGTGCCCGAGGGTTACCACCCCGTGGGCGTTCCTCACGGCTATACCAGTTACTACCTCAACGTCATGGCAGGACCTGGACGAAAGTGGTGTTTTTTCAATGATCCCGCTCACGAGTGGATTCTGCAAGCGAAGTCTTAATCATGAAAACCTTACAATTTGGTATGTCTCCAATTTCCTGGAGCAACGACGATCTACCCGAACTCGGAGGCAATACACCGCTTGAAACTTGCTTACGCGAAACTCGTGCTGCTGGATATACCGGCACAGAAACGGGCGGCAAATTTCCGCGCAACGCCGCGGCCTTACTTGAAGTTCTGCAGGCGCATGATCTGGTTCTGGTTTCTGGTTGGTATTCCGGACGTTTGTTAGAGAACTCGGCGAAAATCGAAATCGAACGACTCAAGCCTCAGCTAGAGTTGTTCGCTAATTTAGGCGCTCCTGTCATCGTCTACGGTGAAACTTCGAACACAGTTCAAAACCGTCGAGATCAATCATTGTCTCAACGGCCACACCTAGCGGAAAAAGAATATCCCGCATATGCCGAACGATTAACCACAGTAGCCGAGTTTTGTCAGAGCCAGGGCGTGCCCTTAAGCTTCCATCATCATATGGGCACCGCGGTAGAAACCGAGCAGGAAATCGACCGACTTTTCCAATTTTCGGGTGACGCGGTTGGTCTGTTGGTCGACACTGGCCACTTGCTATTTGCCGGTGGCGACATCCTGCGGGTGATTCGAAATCATGGCGCACGAATCAATCATTTTCACGCTAAGGACGTACGCGAAAAAGTGCTGGTGGGGGTAGATTCGAAGCGAGACTCTTTCCTTGATTGTGTGTTGCGTGGCGTCTTTACCGTGCCGGGTGACGGGATGATTGATTATGGCCCAATCATGCAGGCATTAGCCGAGCATGATTACCAAGGGTGGGTCATTGTTGAAGCGGAACAAGATCCGGCTAAAGCTGATCCTTATGAGTATGCCTGTATTGGTCATCGAGCGTTGCGACTAGCTGCTGAGGCTGCGGGCTACAGCATTCGTTAGTAGCAATCTCCAAACCATGGTTTCCCTAGTTAAGATTGCTCAGTAACGAGAGGTCAGCTCAACCGAGTTTTTCAGGGCAGCGCTTGGCAAGCCCACTATCCACATTTAATTCAATCAAATCAACGCGATTGGTTATCAGTGTTGTCGACTCAAATCGCTTTAGTCCATTCTGTTTTAGTCGATCTGAAATAGGCTACCCTTCCGTGCAGGATTAAAGCGTCATCGCTTACCTGAACGGCCAACCATAAAATGATATTAACAATAGCTAACGTGACTCAAGCAATTATGAAAGCGCAGGCAACCTTTGTCGGTGGAGAAGCGTAGCGAAGCAATTATTTTTAATAGGGCCAGGCCTAATTTGGTATATGCAATTCAGCAAGAACTCCAATGACTTGAATGCTGTCCTTCAGTAGCGCTAGCTTTGTGAATCAGCTCTAAGGGTCGATGATCGGCGCGCAGATGGCGCGCAGTTCGGCCTCGATGCCAGGACCGCCAGTCACAACCGGGTTGCCCGTTTGCAAACCATTGTTGGCCAGAAAATCGTTGCTCCAACCACCCGCTTCATGAACCAATAGCAGCCCAGCGAGCACGTCCCAAGAATTGACATGCGACTCGTAAAAACCGATGTAACGCCCTGCCGCAACATAAGCGAGGGTCAGTGCGGCGGAACCATTGCGCTGGAACACACCTCCGGCTTGGCACAGTGCAGCCAAAGCAGCCAAGGTGGGTTCAGATGGTTGGCGTTGTGAAAAACCAATGCCGGTTACGCCGCCAGTCAGAGATTTAGCCGCGTTAACCGTAATCGGAGAACCGTTGCAACTGGCACCCCGGCCCCGCTCCGCGATAAAAAGTTCAGGTTGATTTGGATTGAGAATCAAACCGGCTTGAATCTGCCCTGCTGACACCAGTGCGATAGAAATGCACCAGACTGGAATGCCATGAACGAAGTTGTCTGTGCCATCGATCGGGTCAATCACCCAGAGGAATTCAGCCTTCTCGATCTCGGCGGTCGCCCCACCTTCTTCACCGAGAAAACCGTCATCGGGGAATGCGCTCAACAACCCATCGCGAATCAGTTTCTCAACCTCGCGGTCGGCTTCGCTGACTCGGTCCTGCAAACCTTTACTCTCGATGGTTAAATCTTTGAGCGAACCAAAGTAACGCATGGCCAATTGACCCGCTTCATAGATTACTTCTTCGGCGGCGGCGGCTCGATTTCGAATCGCATCGCTCATGACTGAATCAACGCGACGCCGTGGTCGGCGAAAGTCAACGTAACGCTTGAACCGACGCTGACAAAGCGCCCGATGTCGGCATCGACGACGAATAAGTCGCCTAGTTCTTCGGTTGCAATCGAATATTCAATCTGATTGCCGAGATAAGTCGCTTTGCTGATAGTGGCATGCAGGCCATTCCTACTGCTGGGACTCTCTTCCTGACTGGCAGCATGCACTCGAATCACCTCCGGTCGAATCGCAACCTGCACCGCACCGACTTGATTTCCTCGACGCGGCAAATTCAACTCAAGCGAGCCAAGCGCAACCCGAGCTTTGTCACCGTCTAACGAGACAATATTGGCGTCGACAATATTGGCGTCACCGATAAAATTAGCCACGAACCGGTCCGCCGGCTCCTCATAGACTTCACGAGGCGAGCCATCCTGTGCAATCACCGCATTATTCATCACGATGATTCGATCGGAGACCGCCAAAGCCTCTTGCTGGTCATGCGTAACATAAACTGAAGTCACTCCAAGTGATTGCTGCAACTCACGAATTTCTTCCCGCACTTGTCGTCTTAAACGCGCGTCAAGATTTGACAAAGGTTCATCAAATAATAAGACTTGAGGTTCGAGCACTAACGCGCGAGCCACTGCCACCCGTTGCTGCTGACCGCCGGAGAGTTCGCTTGGCAACCGTTCACCATAACCAGACAAACCGACCATTTTAAGACCCTCTTCTGCCTGTTCGCGGGTATCAGCCTCGGACGAGCCACTGACACGCAAGCCATAACCGACATTCTCGGCAACACTCATGTGTGGGAACAACGCATAAGACTGAAACACCATCGTGACGTCACGTTCGGTGGCCGGCAATCGAGTTACATCCGTATCACCAATCAAAATTCTTCCGCCGCTGACCTGCTCCAACCCAGCAATGAGACGCAGGGTCGTCGTCTTGCCACAACCGCTAGGTCCGAGCAAGGTGACCAACTTACCGGCCTCAACTTCGAAGGATATTTCGTCGACTGCGCACACTTTGCCATATCGTTTGCTCACACCCTCAAAAATAACGGGCGCCGCTTTGCTACTAATAGAATCTGTCATGTCTGTTTTACCGTAACCGGCTCAGAGGGGGGTTTGGTGCGACGAATTTGTCGCTCTCCTACCAGGAATTGAAAGGTTAGTACTGCCGCTAACATGACGAAGATCATGACTGTCGAATAAGCGATTGCAATACCATAATCATTGTTTTCTACCCGCCCGATAATGTACGAAGTGGCCATGTCATGTTCCGCGCTGACGAGGAAAATGACGGCGCTAATCGCCGTCATGGCGCGCACAAAACTGTAAACCAGAGCACCCAATATAGCCGGGCGAATGAGCGGCAGAATTACTTTTCGAATGGTGTAGGAACTTCTCGCACGCAAAGTTGACGAAGCTTCATCGAGGCTGCGGTCAATTTGCGACATTGCGGCCAAACCCGCACGTACCCCCACTGGCATGTTGCGAAAAACGAAGCACAACACCAAAATCACTCCGGTCCCGGTCAGTTCGAATGGCGGCACATTGAACGCCAGAATATAGCTCACCCCGATCACCGTTCCCGGAATCGCGAAGCTCAGCATGGTGCCAAATTCAAATATGCTCTTACCGGCGAACTGCTGCCGTGCCAGCAAATAGGCCGTCAACAAACCGAGGCCGGCGGTTAGCGGCGCTGCCACGCCGGCGATCGTCACCGTAGTAAAGAAAGAGTTCCAGGCTGTTCCGGTCCATTGCAAACCGAACTCACCGTATTCGATCCCAAATGCATTGGCGTAATGACGAAAGGTAAAGCTGTGATCCAAGCCCCAAGTGTGAACCAACCCGCCGAAGGCGATCATCGTATAGATTACCAGCGTTAGAATTAACCACACGCTGCAGCCACCGTAAACGGGCCACCGAACTCGCCGAGGCATCATCACATGCTGGCCTGAGTCGCCCTTTCCGGTAACCGTCGTATAGGAACTCTTTCCCACCCAGAAGCGCTGCGCGAAAAAAGCAGTCAGGGTAAACGACAGCAGTACCAATGCCAAAACCGCAGCCATTCCCTGGTCATTTTGCGCACCGACTATGGCGAAAAAGATTTCCGTCGAAAGCACTTCGTAATTGCCTCCCAGCACCAGGGGATTGCCAAAATCGGCCATGCTTTCGATGAATCCGAGCAGAAAGGCATTCGCCAGACCGGGTTTCATCAGAGGTAACGACACTGTCGAAAAGGTTTTCCATTCATCCGCTCGCAAGGTTTGTGCGGCTTCTTCAAGCGATGGACTAATCCCCTCAACCACGCCAATCAACACCAAAAATGCGATCGGGGTGAATGCCAGCATCTGCGCCAACCAAACACCTGGCAAGCCATATATCCACCGGGTTTCGGGAATATCGAAGAAATGCGCCAACAATTTGGTGACGCCACCTGAAGCACCAAATAACAGGATGATTGCCAAACCGATAACAAACGGTGGGGTTATGATCGGCAAAATGGTCAAAGCTCGCAGAATCTTGGTGGCGCGAAGCTTACTGCGCGTCACCGCTAGCGCGAAGGCCAGCCCAAGCAGGGTGGTGCCGGCACCGACTAGAATGGCGAGGAACAGAGAATTCCAAGCAACACCACAACTCAGTTGTCCGCTGAAACACCCCAAGCCCCAGATTTTAGAATCCGCAAACTTGTCGAAAAAAGTAGGTAGTGATAAGGCGCCCGATTCGTCGGTCACTGCACTCACCAAAATACCAGAAACCGGGTAGAAAATGAAAATAGCGACGATCGTAATCACCATTCCAATAGAGCCAGTAACAAAGATATCGCCGCCCATCACTCCGCGAGCGGCGATCCCCATTGTGGTCAAGAATAAAAACGTCGAGCAAACCAGCAGCGCACCGTAACCCATACCGAATTGGCGCGTTTCGAGCACACCAAAACTGGCGTTCAACCACTCGAACTGCCAGCCCGATATGCCGATCGCAAACCCTTGGCCTAGCACCCAGGTGAATCCGCCGATACCAGCAATCAACAAGATAACCGAGATCATTGGATCTGACCGCTGCCTGCCGATAACCAGTGCCGGCAATGCTAAGAAAAAAGCGGTCGGAGCCAGCCAAAGCGCATTGCCCTGGAACATTTGGAAAATGGCTGGCGCGTAGTCCGTGTCAAGCGGATAACCATCGATTATCCAACTTAAGGACCACAAACCATCTTCGATTTGGTACCAGGGCAGGATTAGAAATCCTGCCCATCCTACCGCCATCCAATACAAGAGCGTGCGGTTCACGACTTTATTACTCCTAAGTCAGATAGATCTATTGAGGTAAACGCTTTACTTCATCGTCCCACTTCTTCAACAGCCTTTTGCGCTCGGCCGAACTACCGTACTTGGCAAAATCGTAATCGATTAGCTTGATCTTAGTGATATCCGGTGCACGTGGATCACTCTTAGCTTTTAAGTTAGACATTACTTGATAAGCTTTGACTTCCAGTGAGCGTGACTGAACGTCTGCACGTAACGCGAAGTCGTAGAATTTCTTAGCGTTCTTCATGTTGCGTGCGCCTTTAATGATGCTCATGCCACCAATTTCGTAACCAGTACCCTCGCACGGAGCAACCACTTTAATTGGGAAACCGCTAACCGCTTGCTTAACCGCGTCATGCATGAAGACGATACCAATCGTGTTTTCACCACGGGCAGCCGATTTGATTGGCGCCGAGCCCGACTTCGTATATTGGTTAATATTCTTATGCAACCCTTTCATGAATTCAAAACCTTCTTTTTCACCAAACAATTGCACCATCGAGGCGAGCGTGGTGTATGCGGTTCCCGAAGAATTCGGGTTGGCCATTTGAACGTGGCCTTTATAAACGGGCTTGGTTAAATCTTTCCAGCAGGATGGAACCGGCAGGCCTGCTTTTTTCAGTCCTTTCTCGTTATAACCATAACCGAGTGCGCCGGAATAAATACCGATCGAACGGTCATTAGCACTGCTTGCATGACGCAACGCCCAGTCATTAAGTTCGCCACGCATGGGAGATACGTATTCTGTGGTCAAACCTTCTCCAGCCGCTTGCAGATGCGGGTCACCGGTGCCGCCCCACCAGATATCGCCTCGTGGATTCTTTGATTCAGCGCGAATTTGCGCATAGGTCTCACCGGAACTCTTTCGAGTCATAGAAACTTTGATGCCGGTCTCTTTTTCGAAAGCCCGCGCCATTAGTTGGCACCAGTCTTCCTGAGCTGAACAGTAATAAGTCAGCTTTTCTGCTGCGATCGATGCGTTAGACATTAATGTCATTGCAACTGCAAACAGCGCACTTACAAACCATAAACTATGTTTTTTCATTGGTATTGCTCCCCTAGGTCAGTCGAATTTAAACTATTCAAACCCTGATCTAAAACAGGGTTCCATAGTCCGTTATCGTATTATGAATCGACAGCAGTGCCGCCGACAACGTGAAACTACCCTTATAGAAAATATATTTCAAGTAAAAACGTTTTGGAATTTTTATTTTTTTTCGCAATTAGGGCCTTCTACACGGTAGCCTTGACTCGCACTGCAGTCGAAAAACCTTTGTCCAAACAACCGTTAAGGACGCTCATGAAGCATTTAAATTAACTTTATTGGCACTGTGAATGAATTGAAAATAATTTTAACCTTTCTGCTCAAATACCCTAATACGCAGGGTTTTGACTAATTTCTGATCTCTTTTATTTTTGCCTTAGTCATCGATATTGATCAAACTCAAAGTTCACATTCGAGTTTCTATATGGGCCCTAACCAACTATTGAAAAAATCTCAGCCAGTTGATTTAAGCGACCAAAACGATTGTTGGGCAGAGCCATTTAGTCTATCACCAGTCAAAACTAATTATTAATTCACCGCCTATATGGAATATAAGTTCCACTCTTTTGTTAAATTCACAGCCGCGCCATGAAGGCTTGCTGAGACCCGCCATTTAACCTAACGGCATCAATCAGGCATATAATACCTCTTTAAAATGCTTCTAGCGATTGGATCTAGTTGCAAAAGTCACTTCCGTCAAAACCAAACACCCACCATTAAAGAAAAATACGAATATCATCCTGGCATCGCAACACTTAAAGACCAACCGCACAGATAAACGGCTTCTCTGCCTCAGCCAAGCGTCTCATGGTCGAGTAAGTCTCACGGACAAGTTAAGTCTCTATAGACAAATCTTAGGCGCTAGGCCCACCCATCATCAATTCACTATTGTCACTAAGGATACGCGTCAGAAATTTGCAAACAGCGTCAACCCTAGCTAAATGGCGTAAATCTTCATGCACTACTAACCAATAGCTTCGTTCCACCGCAATCTCCTCGGCTAACACGACCCGCAGTCGGTCTTCACCATGGGCCATGAAACAATGCACCAGACCCAGACCGACACCCTCTAAAATCGCGTTGAATTGTGCACTGACGTTGCTACTGCGAAACACCACTCGAGCTTGCGCGAGCGTATTATTAAAAAATTTGAGTTCGGGCATTTCGATTAAATCGTCGATATAAGAAACGAAAGGATGCGCCAGTAAATCATCCGAATTTAGAATTTTCGTTTGTTGCGCCAAATAGTCGCGAGCGCCATAAAGACGCAATCGATAGTCGCAAAGTTTCCACGCAATCAACCGACCGCTCTGCGGACGAGAGAAGCTGATCGCAATATCGGCCTCTCGTTTAGACAAACTCATTCGCCGAGTCTCAGCCACCAGTTCGATTTCGATATCGGGGTGCTGGGTTCGAAACTCACCAATGCGGCGCGCAATCACTTGTGCGCCAAGGGCTTCCGGCGCTGCCACACGAACCGTCCCGCCGAGCCGGGCATTCTTCCCGGCAAGCTCTTGATAGGCTTGATGTGAGCGGGTTTCTATCTGTTCTGCTAACGGCAACAGCCGTAATCCCGCATCCGTCAATTGATAACCGCGCGGCGACTTATCGAAAAGTCGTGCATCGAGTTGTTCTTCCAGTGCCGCGATGCGTCGACTCACGGTGGTGTGATCCACCTGCAAGCGAGCCGCAGCACGCACTAGTTTCCCTTGGCGCGACAGCTCAAGAAAATAGCGTAAATCATTCCAGTCATACATCAAAAAGTCCTTTAGCTCGGAAAACCTTCAATCATAGTCAGTGCATTTTTGCAGATTGGGTGTGAGTATAAAACTATTATATTGCATAAATATACTGACTATACTGCCCGGGCAATTCAATAAATCCGTCTAAAGGAATCCTTATGAGCCACCCAAGCAATGTCGAGACAACCGGTATCACCCAAATTGGCCACTATATCAATGGTGAACGCGTCGCTGGAACCAGCGGACGATTTGGCGAAGTGCATAGCCCGACTCTTGGCGCCAAAATTAGCGACGTGTCGCTCGCATCCAGTGCCGAAGTTAAGCGTGTAATCCAGTTAGCTGCCGAGGCTTTTCCAGCATGGGCGGCCACTTCTGTGTTGCAACGTTCGCGCATCATGGCCCGCTACGTGCAACTGCTTTATCAACACCAACACGAGTTAGCAACCTTAGTCTCGACTGAACACGGCAAAGTGATTGAAGACGCGATGGGTTCAGTGTTACGCGGCATCGAGGTGGCTGAATTCGCATGCGGAGCACCGCACGCGCTCAAAGGTGACTTTTCGGATAATGTTGCCCGTGGCATCGATACTTATTCGATGCGTAAACCCCTCGGCGTAGTCGCTGGAATTACACCCTTTAATTTTCCCGCGATGATTCCACTATGGATGGCCGGGATGGCGTTGATTACCGGCAACACGGTTGTTATGAAACCGTCGGAGAAAGATCCATCATGCCCGATGCGCCTCGCGGAACTGTTTGTCGAAGCCGGTGGACCACCCGGTGTTTTCAACGTAGTTAACGGCGACAAGGAAGCCGTCGACACGCTGCTCGAGGACCCACGCGTCAAAGCAGTTAGCTTTGTCGGCTCCACTCCAATCGCAAAGTATGTGTACGCAACCGCGACCGCCAATGGCAAACGTTGCCAAGCTATGGGCGGTGCCAAAAACCACATGTTAATCATGCCCGACGCCGATCTCGAAGATGTCGCCAACGCACTGATGGGTGCAGCCTATGGCTCGGCGGGCGAACGCTGCATGTCGATTTCAGTTGGGGTTTGTGTGGGTGACGAAGTCGCTGACCGTTTGATCGAAATCTTGAAGCCCCGAGTCGAAGCACTGCGCATCGGAGGAAGTCTCGATACTGGCCTAGAAATGGGCCCTCTGGTGACGCGCGAGCATCGCGCAAAAGTCATCAACTACATTCAAATGGCTGCAGATGAAGGTTCTGAACTTGTGGTTGATGGACGTGATTTCGTTTGCAAGGGGCATGAAGACGGCTATTTTCTGGGTGGCTCACTAATCGACAAAGTGACCCCAGCGATGAAGTCTTACCAAGAAGAAATTTTCGGGCCCGTGCTGCAAATCATCCGCGTTGGCTCATTTGAAGAAGGCACCGCTCTGGCGAGCGATCACCCTTACGGCAACGGCACCTCAATATTCACTAAGAGTGGCTCAGCTGCGAGAACCTATGCGGACAAAGTCGAAGTCGGCATGGTCGGCATCAATGTGCCGATTCCAGTGCCGCTCGCATTTCATAGTTTTGGCGGCTGGAAGTCTTCCGCATTTGGAGACCATAACCAATATGGCATGGAAGGTTTGCGCTTCTACACCAAAGTAAAAACCGTCACCGCGCGCTGGCACGACAGCGGACTCGCCGCCGAATTCTCGATGCCCGTCCTAAAATAACTTAATCTGTAATGTGGGACAGTAACCCTATTAAGGCGTTTTCCCTTAATAGGGTTACTGTCCCACATTACAG